>DATAZJ010000169.1:0-25305 GCA_036272115.1 Rhodopila sp.
GAAGCCGCCTCGATCGGCTCATCCCTGCTTCTGGACGATGGCAAGTTGCGGCTTCGGGTGGTGCATAAGCGTACAGACGCGCTGGAAACCGAGGTGGTGGTCGGCGGCCCCCTGTCCGATCGCAAAGGGGTCAACGTTCCCGACGTGGTGCTGCCGATCCCAGCGCTGACGGTCAAAGATCGGGAGGACCTGGAATTCGCCGTCTCCCATGGCGCCAACTACATTGGTCTATCTTTCGTGCAACGACCCGAAGATGTCGTCGAGGCCAAACGCCTGATCGCCGGACGCGCCTGGGTGATGGTGAAGCTGGAAAAACCCCAGGCATTGGACAACCTGGAGGAAATCCTGGCCCTGACCGACGCGGTCATGGTCGCTCGCGGCGACCTGGGCGTCGAATTGCCGCCGGAGGAAGTGCCACTGGCGCAGAAGCGGATCGTCCGGCTGTCTCGGGCCTTGGGCAAGCCGGTGGTGGTCGCGACACAGATGCTGGAGAGCATGATCAGCGCTCCGGCCCCGACCCGCGCCGAAGCGTCCGACGTCGCCACTGCCGTGTTCGACGGTGCCGACGCCGTGATGTTGTCGGGTGAGACCGCCGCCGGCCAGTATCCCTACGAGGCGGTCAACATGATGGACCGCATCGTCGCCCGGGTGGAGCAGGACGCCGGATGGCGGTCGATGATCGATGCCACACGCCTGCCGCCGGAGAGAAACGCCGCAGGCGCCATCGCGGCCGCATCCGCCCAGGTCGGGCACACGATTGGCGCCAAGGCGATCGTGGCGTTCACCGCATCCGGCAGCACGGCGCTGCGCGTCGCGCGCGAGCGCCCGGAGTCCCCAATCATCGGGCTGACCCCGAACCAGGCCACCGCACGCCAGATGGCGGTCGTATGGGGGGTCCATGCACTCGTCACCCCGGACGTCCACTCAATGGGCGAGGCGGTCGCCCGTGCCAGCCGGGTGACCCTGACGGAGGGATTCGCCCAACATGGCGAAGAAATCGTCGTAACTGCTGGCGTCCCATTTGGCCAACCGGGTACGACCAATGCGCTGCGGGTAGCGACGGTGAAGTAGCCGGCAACGAGCAAGGCCGACGCTACCCGCAGAAGCCCCGCAGGTCGTACGCAGGCGCGATCCTGTCGCTTACGGCGAAAATCGTGTCGCAGACCAGGGTCACGGACGGGGGTGGTGGGAACCCGGTGCCGTCGCACTCGACACCGGGCCCGTTGCAGAACGACTCACCGACTACGGTTTTCGAGCGCCGTTTCTCGTAGATCAGATGTGTCCGGTCGCTCAAGACCTCGGTGCGGGCAGGCGGTCCCAGGACCTTCACAAGGTCGGCCTGCGGTTTGCCCACGAATTGGCCGTCCCCGGGCTTGCTGCTCGACCAGACCATCCGCGCAACCAGCGAGCAGAACTGCAAACACGGCAACCCAAAGGACGTGGATGATCATCTTTCACTTGAAGCGTAATCGCCTGGGACCTGAATCGCGCTGTAGAGCAAGATCCGGTCAACTTGACCCGTCTTGATGCAAGACGGGACCATTACCGGCCGCAAGCAATTACGCCTCTCCCGCACCGTTCGATACCGGTCGGCGCCGGTCAATCTCACGGATGGCCGATCATCACCCTGAGTCATTCGGCGGCAACCATAACACCTGCCCAATCCGATTGGCTCCGGATGCAATCATTGCCATCCGATCGAATCCCAGAGCGATCCCCGCGCTGGCCGGCATCCGGTGCCCCAGCGCCGCCAGAAAATCCTCGTCCAATGCCCAGTCTGGACCGTACATCGCATGCCGCCGCGCACGATCGGCGACAAACCGGGCCCGCTGCTCCACCGGATCTGTCAGTTCGACAAAGGCGTTTGCCAATTCGATGCCGCAGACAAACAGCTCAAACCGCTCCGCCACGCGCGGATCGGTGGGATCCCGACGCGCCAATGCCGCCTGCGCCGCGGGCCAATGGGTCAGGAAGGTCGGATGCCGACGGCCAAGTTCGGGCTCAATCCGTTCCAGCAGCAGGCGAAAGAAGAGGTCCTCCCAGGTTTCCCCGTCACGCAGCCGTGCCCGGGCTGCCGCGGCCAACCCTACCGCATCCTCGCCAATCGCCAGCAGATCGACGCCGGCGTGGCGACGGAACGCCTCCGCGACCGTCAGCCGCTCGAACCTGGACAGATCGGTGGTGACCCCCCGGCACCGCACCACCGGCGGCAGAACAGACCGCAACAACTCCACGGTCTCGGCGATCAGCCCATCCATATCAGCGCCGGGCCGGTACCACTCCAGCATGGTGAACTCGGGCGCATGCAGATCGCTGCCCTCGCCGTTACGCCACACCCGAGCAAACTGGAAAATCGGGCCGGCACCGGCCACCAACAGCCGCTTCATGGCGAATTCCGGGCTAGTGTGCAGCCACAAATCCTCCGCCGTGCCGTCCGGGCGGACCCGCCGCGTGGCAAACGGCCGCAGGTGGACCTCTTCTCCCGGTGCGGGCACCGCGTAAGGCGTCTCGACTTCCAAATACCCTCGCGGCGCGAAGAACCCGCGAACTGCCCGGGTCAGTTCGGCGCGCCGTCGCAGGAACGGCAGACGGGCCGCGTAGCTCTCTGGATGCCAGGTGGGAAGGACCATGCCGGGATGTTTACCGCCGCTGCGTCCCTGCCGCCACGCCGCCATGGAACGGACACACGACGGCCTTGGTTGATACCAATGTGGCAACGGTCATTAACCGAAAGGCGAGTACCATGGGTTTGTTACTGCTGCTCCTGATCATCTTCCTGCTATTCGGCGGCGGAGGCTTCTACGGCTATCGCTCCGGCTATTACGGCGGCGCCCATTACGGCGGAGGCCTGACCCTGCTGGTCGTGATCATCGTGCTATTTCTGCTGTTCGGGGGGCATGGCGGTTATTACCACTACTAAAGGGTGAACGTGACCGCCTAAGGCCCAAGGCCGGGATGCGCAAATCGCGCAAAAAAACGTATGCGCCACCGGTCGTCATGGCCAGGGCTCGATCTGCCCCGGCCATGACCAGGCCTTTTAGTGTAGTCAGGCCACGGAGAACTGGCCGCGCCCGAACAGCTTATCCAGCGTGGCGGCCTCTGCCTTGTCGAAGGCCGTGGTGCGGCCGCGCACCGCATCAACCTCCGCCAGCGCTTTTTTAACCGCCGGCCGCTCCTCGATCGCCTTCACCCATCGCGTGATGTTCGGCAGCCTCGCCGCGGCGTCCGCGCCCAATAGCGCCGGGACATTGCGCATCCACGGGAAGGTGGCGATATCCGCCACCGAATACTCGGACCCCGCCAGATAGGCCGCCTGCCCAAGCCGCTGGTCGATCACTGAGGAGACCCGTGTGGCCTGGGTCAGGTACCGGCTCTTGGAATAGTCGTTCCCGGCCGGCGCGAACCGCATGAAATGGACGTACTGGCCGAACATCGGCCCCACCGTAGACATCTGGGTCATCAGCCATTGGATGGCGTCGTACTTCGCCGCCATGTCCTTCGGCAGCAGCTTGCCGGTCTTCTCCGCCAAGTACAGCAGGATCGCCCCGGATTCGAACACCGTGTACGGCTTACCGCCAGGACCGTCCGGATCGTCGATCACGGGCACCTTGGCATTGGGGTTCAGCTTCAGGAACGCATCGTCGAACTGCTTGCCGGTGAACACATCGACCGGTTGCACGGTATAGGCCAGCGCCAGTTCCTCCAGCGCGATATACACCTTGACGACGTTGGGGCTGCCCATTCCGTAGAGAGTAATCACCGCTTTGTCCCTCCCGATTGATCATGCCAATCTCGCATGACAGGCCGCCGCAAGGGAAGCGGACAGACCAAGACACTCTGATGAAGCAACCGTCGGCGCTCGGTTTCCCCCATCCGGCGGTCCGGATTGCTTGCCGGTCGTGGCAAAATTAGCTTACGCTGCGGTGCGGCAGGATCATTGCCATTTGTCCACCCAACGGGCAAAAGGGTCTCTTGCGCGAAATCGCGCATCCCTGACGGCAGGTCTGTTACGCCAAGGAAAGTTGTGGCTATGCAAGAGGTTGTGAGACAAGGACTTTATGATCCACAAAACGAGCACGACGCGTGTGGCGTTGGCTTCGTGGTGAACATCAAAGGCCGAAAATCTCATGATATCATCTCCCAGGGCTTAAAAATCCTGGAGAATCTTGACCATCGTGGGGCGGTCGGAGCGGACCCGCTGGTGGGCGACGGCGCTGGCGCGATGATCCAGATCCCTGACGCCCTGCTGAACGACTGGGCGCGGGAGCACGGCAAGTCGCTGCCGGCCGCCGGCCGCTATGCCGTGGCGATGTGCTTCCTCCCACGCGATCCGACCGCTCGGGAGTTCGTCATCCAGCATTTCGAGCAGGTGGTGGCCAAGGAAGGCCAGGCCATGGTCGGCTGGCGTGACGTCCCGACTGACCAGACCGGTCTCGGCAAGACCGTCATCGAGACCATGCCGGTGATCCGTCAGGCGATCATCGCCTCGAACCTGTCGATCCGCGACCAGAACGCGTTCGAGCGCAAGATCCTGGCGATCCGCAAGCAGATCCTCAACAACCTCCGGGCGCTGGCGGAAAAGCGCTGCATTCCGGGGGTGATGGAAACCTATATGCCGTCGTTCTCCACAAGAACGATCGTCTACAAGGGACTGCTGCTGGCGACCCAGGTGGGCAGCTTCTACGAGGACCTGCGCAACCCGCTGACCATCTCGGCCCTCGCGTTGGTGCATCAGCGTTTCTCCACCAACACCTTTCCGTCCTGGAAGCTGGCGCATCCCTATCGGTTCCTCGCCCATAACGGCGAGATCAACACCGTCCGCGGCAACGTCAACTGGATGTACGCCAGGCGCCGGTCGATGGAATCCGACCTGATCGGTCCGGACCTGAACAAGATGTGGCCGATCATCCCGCACGGCCAGTCCGACACCGCCTGCATCGACAACGCGCTGGAGATCCTTGTCGCCGGCGGCTACTCGCTGTCGCATGCGATGATGATGCTGATCCCGGAAGCCTGGGCGCAAGACCCGCTGATGGATCCGGAACGCAAGGCATTCTACGAATACTATGCCGCGCTGATGGAACCCTGGGACGGCCCGGCCGCCATCGCCTTCACCGACGGCCGCCAGATCGGCGCCACGCTCGATCGCAACGGACTGCGGCCGGCGCGCTACGTCATCACCCACGATGACTACGTGATCATGTCCTCGGAATCCGGCGTGCTGCCGGTGCCGGAGGAAAAAATCGCCCGCAAGTGGCGGCTGCAACCCGGCAAGATGCTCCTGATCGACCTGGAAGAAGGCCGCATCATCGACGACGCGGAGATCAAGCAGAAGCTCGCCCGGGAACATCCGTACGCGGAGTGGCTGAAGCAGACCCAGTACAAGCTGGAGGAACTGCCGGAGAGCGAGGAGCCGCGCGTCCAGTCCCATCCGAATGACCTGGAAGGCTTGCTGCACCACCAACAGGCGTTCGGCTACACCCAGGAAGACATCCAGTTCTTCCTGGAACCGATGGCCGCGCAGGGTGACGACCCTGTCGGGTCGATGGGCACCGACACGCCGCTGGCGGTGCTGTCCGACAAGCCCAAGCTGCTGTTTAACTACTTCAAGCAGAACTTTGCCCAGGTCACCAACCCGCCGATCGATCCGATCCGCGAGGAACTGGTGATGTCGCTGGTCTCGATCATCGGTCCGCGGCCGAACCTGCTGGGGCACAGCGCCGGCAACTTCCTACGGCTGGAAGTCACCCAGCCGATCCTGACCAACACCGACCTGGAAAAAATCCGCGACATAGACAACGTCGCCGGCGGCGCCTTCCGCACCCAGACCATCGACATCACCTGGCCCGCCAGCGAAGGCGCCGATGGGATGGAAAAAGCCATCTCCCGCATCTGCCAGGAAGCCACCGAAGCGGTCCTGGCCGACTACACCATCCTGATCCTGTCAGACCGGGAAGTCGGTGAAAACCGCATTCCGATCCCCTCGCTGCTGGCGACCGCGTCGGTACACAACCACCTGATTCGTCAGGGCCTTCGCATGTCCACCGGCATCGTTGTCGAAACCGGCGAGGCGCGCGAGGTCCACCACTTCTGCGTCCTGGCCGGCTATGGAGCCGAGGCGATCAATCCCTACCTGGCATTCGAAACGCTGGAGCAGATCCGCGTTCAAAACAAGCTGCCGAAATCCGCCGCCGACGTGAAGAAGAACTACCTCAAGGCGGTCGGCAAAGGCATCATGAAGGTGATGTCCAAGATGGGCATCTCCACCTATCAGTCCTATTGCGGCGCTCAGATCTTCGATGCGGTCGGGCTGTCCACGGCATTCGTCGAACGTTGCTTCACCGGCACCGCGACGACGATCGAGGGCGTCGGTTTCGCCGAAATCGCGCAGGAAGCGGTGTCCCGCCACATGGCGGCATACGGCAACAATCCGATCTATCGTGGCATGCTCGACGTGGGTGGCGACTACGCCTTTCGCCTGCGTGGCGAGGCGCATGCGTGGACGCCGGAAACCATCTCCAAGCTGCAGCACGCCGTCCGCGGCAACCTGCCGGCCGAATTCCACGCCTTCACACGGACGATCAACGACCAGAGCGAGCGCCTGCTGACCATCCGCGGGCTGATGGACCTGAAATTCGCCCCCACTCCGGTGCCGCTGGACGAGGTCGAGCCAGCGAAGGAGATCGTCAAGCGCTTCGCCACCGGGGCAATGAGCTTCGGCTCGATTTCGCGGGAGGCGCATACCACGCTGGCGATCGCGATGAACCGCATCGGCGGCAAGTCGAACACCGGCGAGGGCGGCGAGGAATCCGATCGCTACGTGCGGCTGCCGAACGGCGATTCCGAACGGTCGGCGATCAAGCAGGTGGCGTCGGGCCGGTTTGGGGTGACCACCGAGTATCTGGTCAACGCCGACGACATCCAGATCAAGATGGCGCAGGGCGCGAAGCCGGGCGAAGGCGGCCAGTTGCCCGGCTACAAGGTGGACAAGAACATCGCCCGCGTGCGGCACTCGACGCCGGGCGTCGGACTGATCTCACCGCCGCCGCACCACGACATCTACTCCATCGAGGACCTCGCGCAACTCATCCACGACCTCAAGAATGCCAATTCCCAGGCTCGGATTTCGGTGAAACTGGTGTCGGAGGTCGGCGTCGGGACCGTCGCGGCCGGCGTCGCCAAGGCGAGGGCGGATCACGTCACCATCGCCGGCTACGAAGGCGGCACCGGCGCGGCCGCGCTGACATCGCTGACCCATGCCGGCTCGCCCTGGGAAATCGGCCTCGCCGAAACCCAGCAGACCCTGGTGCTGAACGGCCTGCGCAGCCGTATCGCGGTACAGGTCGATGGCGGACTGCGGACCGGACGGGATGTGGTGATCGGTGCGCTGCTGGGGGCCGACGAATTCGGTTTCGCCACCGCCCCGCTGATCGCCGCCGGCTGCATCATGATGCGCAAATGCCACCTGAACACCTGCCCCGTCGGCGTGGCGACCCAGGACCCTGTCCTGCGCAAGCGCTTCACCGGCACTCCGGAGCACGTCATCAACTTCTTCTTCTTCATCGCCGAGGAAGTCCGGGCCCTGATGGCGCAACTCGGTTTCCGCACATTCAATGAAATGGTCGGGCAGGTCGGCAAGCTGGATACCCGCAAGGCCATCGAGCACTGGAAGGCGCACGGCGTCGATCTCCGCAAGGTCCTGTATCAGCCGGTGCTGAAGCCTGGGGTCGGCATTCATCACTCCGAGAAACAGAACCACCATCTGGATAAGGCGCTGGACCAGATGCTGATCAAGGAGGCCGCCGCCGCCCTGGAATCGGGAACCCCGGTGCGGTTGGAATATCCGATCCACAACGTCAACCGTACGGTTGGGGCGATGCTGTCGGGTGAAGTCGCCCGAAAATATGGCCACGCCGGCCTGCCGGACGATACGATCTCGGTCAGCCTGACCGGCACCGCCGGCCAGAGTTTCGGGGCATTCCTGTCGCGCGGCGTGTCGCTCTATTTGACCGGCGACGGCAACGACTATGTCGGAAAAAGCCTGTCCGGCGGCCGTGTCGTCGTGCGTCAGCCGCCTCATGTGAAGCGCGATCCGGCCGAGAACATCATTGTCGGCAATACCGTTCTGTATGGTGCCATCGCCGGTGAGGCCTACTTCCAGGGCGTCGCCGGGGAGCGCTTCGCGGTCCGCAACTCCGGAGCCATCGCGGTGGTGGAAGGTTGCGGCGACCATGGTTGCGAATACATGACGGGCGGTGTGGTCGTTGTCCTGGGCGATACCGGGCGCAACTTCGCCGCCGGCATGTCCGGTGGCATCGCCTACGTCTATGACGACAAGGGCCAGTTCCGGAAGCTCTGCAACATGGCCGGCGTCGAGCTGGAAAGCGTGGGCGTGACCGAACTCGGTCGGGCCGACGAACCCGGTCGGCCAAGGCAACGGGCCGCCAGCATCGAGGACAGCGGCATGGGCGACCCGCTGCGCTTCGACGCCGAACGGCTGCGCATCGTGGTCGAGCGCCACCTGTTGTTCACCGGCAGCGCCAAGGCCCGCGCGCTGCTGGAGGACTGGGAAAGCGCCTTGTCGCACTTCGTGAAGGTCATGCCGCGTGATTACAAACGTGCGCTGCTCGATTTGAAGGCCGAGGCCGCCGCCAACACCACCGTTGCCGCTGAGTAGGGGAGAGAAAGGCCAGGGCTCCGCCCTGGACCCGCCACTTAAGGTTTGGGGGCGAATAGGGGCCAACACAGTGACTGCAACATCGACGTAGGCCCCTCTTCGCCCCCAAACCTAAAATAAATGGATTTCAAAGGCTCCGCCTTTGATGGGGTTCGAGGGGCAAAGCCCCTCGCCTCACTGACCATCTGGAGACGATCATGGGTAAGGTTACCGGCTTCCTGGAAATCGACCGTCACGACCGCGCCTACGAAAAGACCGAACTACGCCTGAAAACCTTCAAGGAATTCGTCAAGCCGCTGGCACCCGAGGCGCTGAACGGCCAGGCCGCCCGTTGCATGGATTGCGGCATTCCGTTCTGTCACAACGGTTGCCCGGTCAATAACCAGATCCCCGACTGGAACAACCTGGTCTACCGCGAACAGTGGGAGCAGGCGTCGATCAACCTGCACTCCACCAACAACTTCCCCGAGTTCACCGGCCGCCTCTGCCCCGCCCCGTGTGAGGCCGCCTGCACCCTGAACATCGACGACAACCCGGTCACCATCAAGACGATTGAGTGCGCCATCGTCGACCGCGCCTGGGACGAGGGCTGGATCAAGCCGCTTCCGCCCACGGCGAAAACCGGCAAGACCGTCGCCGTGGTCGGCTCCGGCCCGGCCGGCATGGCCTGCGCGCAGCAGCTTGCCCGAGCGGGTCATGCGGTGACGCTGATCGAAAAGCAGGACCGCATCGGCGGGCTGCTGCGCTACGGCATCCCCGACTTCAAGATGGAAAAACACCTGATCGACCGCCGTGTCGACCAGATGGCGGCCGAGGGCGTTACCTTCCAGGTCAGCACCGAGGTCGGCAAGGACGTCTCGATCGACCAATTGCTGGCTGATTTCCATGCCGTTGTGCTGACCGGCGGCGCCGAATGGCCGCGCAACCTCGACGTCACCGGCCGGGAACTGGACGGCATCCACTTCGCGATGGATTTCCTCGCCCAGCAGAACAAGCGCGGCGCCGGCGACGGCGAAACCGCGGCAGCCCCCGGCGGCACGATCAGCGCCAAAGGCAAGCACGTCATCGTCGTGGGCGGCGGCGATACCGGATCCGACTGCATCGGCACCTCCGCGCGTCAGGGCGCCGCCTCGATCACCCAGATCGAGATCATGCCGAAGCCGCCGGTGCGGGAGAACAAAGCAATGGTCTGGCCGGATTGGCCGACCAAGCTGCGGTCGTCCCACGCGCACGACGAAGGCGTCGAGCGCGACTGGTCGGTGCTGACCAAGCACGCTGTGGGCGAAAGCGGCAAGGTCACGGCGCTGGATTGCGTCCGCGTCGAGTGGGAACGCTCCCCGGACGGCCGCATGACAATGAAGGAAGTGCCGAACAGCGAATTCCAGTTCAAGGCCGATCTAGTGCTGCTGGCGATGGGCTTCCTGGGTCCGCGCCGCGGTACCCTGCTGGAACAGGCCGCCGTGGAACTGGATCAGCGCGGCAACGTGCTGGCGAACACGGTCGAGTATCGGACCTCCCGCGACGGACTGTTCGCTGCCGGCGATATGCGGCGCGGCCAGTCGCTGATCGTCTGGGCAATCCGCGAGGGCCGTCAGTGCGCTCGGTCGGTGGACCAGTTCCTGATGGGATCGAGCACGCTGCCCCGGTAGGCCGTCCCGGCGCCGGAATGCACCTGCCGGCGCCGGCGGCACGCACGGCTCCGCCGAACGAAAATGCCATCTCGAGAGGCGCAGGCGACGTGACGACCTACAAGGCAGGACGCACCGGCCGGAGGATCGCCCACCGCCTCCCGATGACACGGGGCAGCCGTCATCCAAGCCCCGAAGCCAGCGTGGCAACCACCGCGCGCAATGCCTGCGGGTTGAACCGACCCCTCAATCCGGTATAAGCGTTACGATACATCAACGTCACGATTGCTTCACGGACCGCCGCGAGATGGCATTCTACATGGCGGCGTCTTCACCATGAGAGATCCGCCGATGACCCGACGCACCGCGTTGCTCGCCTCCACCGCGCTTCTTGTTGCCAATCTCGCGATCGGGGCGGCCGCCGCGGCCAACAATCCCGATCCGGACACGGTGAAGACGGCAACGCCGATCAAGCATCTCGTCATCCTGTACAACGAAAACGTCTCGTTCGATCATTATTTCGCCACCTATCCGAAGGCCGCCAACCCGCCTGGGGAGCCGCGCTTTATCGCCGCCGCCAACACCCCACGGGTAGAAAATCTGGCCAGCGCCAATCTTCTGAAACAGAATCCGAACACCAATCCGGCAAACGGCGCCGATGCCGCGCTGCCCTTTCGCCTGGACCGCACCCAGGCCAACACTGCCGACCAGAACCACGCCTACACCGCCGAGGAGCAGGCCTACAACAACGGCAAGGTCGATCTGTTTCCGAAATACACCGGCAAGGGTTCGGCGGGCGGCGCCGGCGCGTTCGGCACCAAGGGCCAGGTCATGGGCTATTTCGACGGCAACACCGTCGGGGCGATGTGGCGCTACGCCCAGCATTTCGCGATGAGCGACAATGCCTACACCAACACCTACGGACCCTCGACCCCCGGCGCCCTGGAAGTCGTTTCCGGCCAGACCAACGGCATGAAGATCGTTGCCACCTCCAAGAAGCCCTCCACGCTTGCGACAGTGTCCTACTACATCGCCGACGGGCAGGGCGGCTGGACTATGATCAACGACGTCGATCCCGGTGCCGATCCATGTTCCCTGAAGACCGACCAGGCGATGATGACCGGCAAGAACATCGGCGACCTGCTGAATGCCGGCGGCATAGCCTGGGGCGGCTTCATGGGCGGCTTCGATCTGCAAACCCAGAACCCGAACGGCACCACCGGCTGCAAGCGCAGCACGCAGTCCGAGGTGGTCGGTAAGGCGATCCTCGACTACATCCCGCACCACGACTGGTTCCAGTACTACGCCTCGACTGCGAACCCGACGCATGCCCGCCCGGCCTCGGTCAACAGCATCGGCCACACGTTCCAGGCGGACGGCAAGACGGTGGACCCAGCAAACCACCAATACGACCTGACCGATTTCTACAGCGCGCTGAAGGCCGGCAATTTCCCTTCGGTGTCCTACATCAAGCTGCCGGCCTACCAGGACGGGCATGCCGGCTACTCCGATCCGCTGGATGAGCAAGCCGGCACAGTCGATCTGTTGAACTTCCTGCAGCAGCAGCCCGATTGGGGGAACACCGCCGTGGTGATCGCCTGGGACGATTCGGACGGCTGGTACGACCATGCCTACCGCAAGCCGACCGCGGCCTCTTTCGACAGTCAGGCCGACCAGTTGAGCGGACCGGGCAAGTGTGGTTCGGGCACCGCGCCAGAGGGTGTCGAAGGCAAACCGGTAAACGGCCGCTGCGGCCCGGGCACCCGCATCCCGTTTCTGGTGGTCTCACCATGGGCGAGGGCCAACCATGTGGACCATGCGCCGATCACGCAAGCGTCCGTGGTGCGTTTCATCGAGGACAACTGGCTTCAAGGCGCGCGGCTCGGTGGCGGGTCGTTCGACGCAAAATCGGCTTCACTGGCCGGGCTGTTCGACTTTGGCACGCATCTGCCCGACGCGAAGCTGTTCCTAGACCCCAAAACCGGGGAAGTCTTAAAAACGGCACCAGCCGTCGGCGCGAACTGACACATGATGCGGGGTGGCATCCCAATGATGGGGGCTGCCCTATTTACGCTTGCAACCGCCGTCCAACCCGCAAGCGGCGCGCCTCCGTCCCCCGCCGGCGCGCGAGCGATGCTGACGCGGGGTGAGAACCCCTATCCAGTCCATCTGGTGCGCCCCGAACCGGCCCCGCTGTCCGCCATGGCACAGCTTGGCCAGGCAATCTTCCGCGATACCAATCTCTCTGCCTCCGGGCAGCAGGCCTGCGCGTCCTGCCATGATCCCGCCCGCCATTACGGGCCGCCGGGAAACCTTCCGGCCATGCTCGGGGGCCCGGCCCTGCACAGGCAGGGCGACCGGGCGGCGCCCTCGCTTGCCTATCTGGAACGCCAGGCCCCGTTCAGCCTCGGGCCGGACAATGAAGAGGACGAAACCACCAGCCTCGCCATGGAGATCGCGTCCAGTGGCACCGCCACGCGATCGGTCAAGACCGCCACCGTGACCCAGCAATCCGCGGTCAACGTGGTGCCGCAAGGCGGCCTGTTCTGGGACGGCCGCGTGGACACGCTGCAACAGCAGGCGTCGCAGCCCCTGCTAAACCCGGTGGAGATGGCCAACACCAGCGCCGCCGCCGTCGCCGGCAAGCTGCTTCACGCGCCCTATGCGCCGCGCTTCACACAGCTTTTCGGCCCCGGCATCCTCGACAATCCCACCCTTCTGCTCAGCGAGGCGATGTTCGCGGTAGCGCGCTACCAGATCGAGGACATCGACTTCCATCCCTACACCAGCAAGTTCGATTTCTGGCTGGAGGGCCGAGCGCACATGACGCCGATGCAAATGCGCGGCTACGTGCTGTTCAACGACCCGAAGCGGGCCAACTGCGCCGGCTGCCATCTGGATCAGGCCGGGCGCGACGGTCAGCCGCCACGCTTCACCGACGATCAGTTCGAGGCCTTGGGCGCACCCCGCAATCCAGCGCTGGCGAACACACGTAATCCGCATTTCTTCGATCTGGGAATCTGCGGCCCGTTCCGAACCGACATGCGCGCGCAGACACAGTACTGCGGCATGTTCTTGACGCCCACCCTGCGCAACGTCGCCACCCGCCACACCTTCTTCCACAACGGTGTGTTCCACACCCTGCGCGAGGTGATGGACTTCTATAATGATCGCGACGTCGCACCTGAAAAGATCTATCCGCGCAATCCCGACGGCACCGTCGCTAAATTCAACGACATTCCACCGGTCTACCGGGGCAATGTCGATGTCGTCGACCCGCCGCTCGACAGGCACCTCGGGGATGCCCGCGCCATAACTGCCCAGGATGAGGCCGATATCATTGCCTTTCTGCAAACCCTGACCGACGGTTATCAGCCGAAACCAAGATAAACCGGATAACACCGTAAGTGATCCGGTTTTATCGGTTGCTGATTGGGACTGCGGCAATCCTGGCAACAATGTTCATCCCGTTGTCACCCACCGGCTGAAACGGTGCCCTAGAAAGCCCCAGGGCTAACCGTGATCGCTCTAAAAATTTTTCCAGGGGTTCGAAAATGCAAAAGCAACGCATCCGTGCGCTCGCTATCGCCGCGGTCGCGGCAGCGGTCGTGGCCATGGCACCGGCCGCACGTGCCGCAACCGCCGCCGATTGTCCCAATGACGGTGTCGTTCGCTTCGGCGTCGAACCTTTCGATACGTCCGCCAAGCTGGTGCCGATCTACGGCCACATCGGCAAGCTACTGGGGGAGAAAATCGGTTGCGAGGTAAAAATCTACGTCGCCACCAATTATAACGCCGAAATCGAAGCCATGCGCAGCGGCAAGCTGGAGATCGGCGAGTTCGGTCCCCTCGGCTATGTCCTGGCGCACCAGATTGCCAAGGCCCAGGCCGTCGCCGCGTTCAGCAGCAAGGACGGCAAGCCCGATACCTACTGGGCCAGCCTCGTCACCTACCCCGGCTCCGGCATCAAGACTGTGGCCGAAATCCGCGGCCATTCATTCGCCTTCTCGGATCCCGCCTCGACATCCGGCCACCTGTTCCCCGCGTACGGCTTGCGCAAGGCCGGTATCGATCCGGACAAGGACGTCAAGGCGCTTTATGCCGGCAGCCACACCGCATCCTATGAGGCTCTGTACAACCACAAGGTCCAAGCCGGCGAACTTAACAGCGAGCAACTGGAATCAGCGACCCAGCGCGGCCACTACAAGAAAGGCGATATCGTCTTCCTGTGGAAGTCCAACCCGATCCCAACCGATCCGATCACCGTGCGCGGCGACCTTGCGCCAGCCTTCAAGGCCCGTTTGACCCAGGCGCTGCAAACGCTCGACCTGAGCAGCCTGCCCGAGGCTGACCGCAAGATCATGGGGCTGGGCGGCGCGCGGTTCGTGCCACAAACCGACGCCGCCTACAACGGCATCCGCGACTTGGTCAAAACCCTGAACATCGATCTGGAGAAACTGAGCTGAACGGCCCCCAGCACACGCTCGACGCACGGTTATCCGTGCGCGGGCTGGGCTTGCGCTACCCGAACGGCACGCATGCGCTGCGCGGCGTCGATCTGGACGTGCAGGCGGGCCAGTTGCTGATCGTTCTCGGCGGCAACGGCTGCGGCAAAACCACGCTGCTCCGCTGCATCACCCGCGCCCTGGCACCCACCACAGGCGAGGTCTGGCTCGGCGGGCAGAACCTCGCCGGCCTGAACGGTGAGCAACTCCGCCGTGCCCGGCAGGTCCTGGCGCTGATCGGCCAGCACGCGGCCCTGGTGAAACGTCGCAGCGTCGTTGCCAATGTCACCTGCGGCGCGCTGGCACGCCACAAGACCATCTGGACGAACCTGGGCGGCCTCCCGTCCTCCGAACTACCGGGTGCCCTCACCTGCCTCGGCCAGGTCGGACTGGCCGATCTCGCCGACCGGCGTGCTGGCAATCTGTCTGGCGGCCAGGCCCAGCGCGTCGCCATTGCACGAGCCCTGCTGCAACATCCGCTGGTGCTGCTGGCCGACGAACCGGTCGCCAGCCTGGATCCCGAGGCCGCCAACGAGATCATGCGGCTGCTGCGCCGGCTCGCACACGAACAGGGCCTGGCCGTGCTGTGCGTGCTGCATCAGGTGGACCTGGCTTTCGCCTACGCCGACCGCGTCGTCGGCATGCGGGCCGGCCAGATTGCGTTCGACCGGCCACGCGCGCAGCTCGCCATGGACGACGTTCAAAGCCTTTACACCGCGAGGGCCGCATGAGCGCCAACAATCCCGGTTTTGTCGCCGACGTACCGGCCATGCTGGTTCCCGGCTGGGCACGTTCGATGGGGATCGCCCTGCGGGCGGCGCTCATCGTCCTCGGCATGGCGATCCTGGTGCAGGCGCTGATCGTCGTGCAAGCACGGCCGCAGGATCTGGTGACCGGATTCCACGGCATGGTGGATATCGTCCACCGCTCCATGCCGCCCGATTTCTCGGCACTGCCCGATGCCGCCTGGCCGGCCCTGGAGACGATCGATATCGGCCTGTTCGGCACAATCATGGGCATCATCCTGGCGGTGCCGCTGTCTGTTCTCGCCGCCTCCAACGTCACGCCGTCGCGTTGGCTGTACTACCTGTCGCGCGCCACTATCGGCTTCACCCGAGCGGTGCCGGATCTGGTGTGGGCACTGCTGTTCGTGACGGCTGTGGGGCTTGGCCCTTTCCCCGGTGGTCTGGCGCTCGCCGTCCATTCGGTCGGCATGCTGGGACGGCTGTTCGCCGAAACGATCGAGAACATGGACATGGCACCGATCGATGCGCTTTCGCTGACCGGTGCCAGCCGGCTGCAGGTTTTCACCCATGGCGTGGTGCCGTCGGTACTTCCTGCCCTGGCCGGAATCGGCCTGTATCGCCTTGACGAGAATATCCGCTCGTCGCTGGTCCTGGGATTTGTCGGCGCCGGCGGGATCGGATTCCAACTGCTGACCGCGATGAACCTGTTCCAGTATCGACAGGTTTCGCTACTTCTGATCGTAGTCTTCGTCATCGTGCTGGTCGCCGAACGTCTGTCGGCTGTATGCCGGGAACGGTTGGCTTAGGCACGTTGCCCGCCGGCCGGATTGTCTGCCGGCCCGGTTCGTCGCAGTCTGGCGGGATGGCTCGTTTCATAGGCTTGCTGCCGGTCGCGTCCATCGCCGCCGGGCTGGGACTTTGGGAGTTGATTGGCCGGTTGAGCCCGCCGGTGCTGTTCGCGCCAACATCGGCCGCGTTCCTGTTCCTGGTGCATCAGACGGAAACCGGCGTATTGCCGGCGGCGATCGCGCATTCACTGCTGACACTGGTCACCGGCTACGCCCTGGCTGCTGTCGCTGCGCTGCCGCTGGGTTTTGCCATGGGGCGCGTGGCCTGGGTGCACGAACTGCTGCATCCGGTGCTGACGGGGATCTATGCCATCCCGCCGGCCGCATTCATTCCGTTCCTGATCGTCTGGTTCGGCCTGTTCACCCAATCTCGCATCGCCATCGTGGTGATCATGTGTTTCTTCGAAATGCTTGTGATCACCGCCACCGGCGCCCGCGCGATCGACCGCCGCCTGCTGGATGTGGCGCGCAGCTTCACGGCGCCGCGGCGTCGGGTCATCCGCGCAGTGCTGATCCCGGCCAGCCTGCCGTTCCTGTTCACCGCCCTGCGCATCGGCCTGGTGCGCGCGGTCGCCGGCATGATCACGGCCGAGTTGCTGTTGTCACCGGCGAATTTGGGCAAGTTGCTGCTGGCCAGCGCCGGAAGGTTCGACACCGCCGGGATGCTGGCGGTGATCGCCACGGTCGCCATGATCGGCTTGGCGGCGCAACAGGTACTGCGCTGGCTGGAACGCCACGTGCTACGCTGGGAACGGCCGTGAGCAGATCTACGGGAACGGGCATGAGCGGAGCGTCGAGAACGGGCATGAGCAACGCCACACGCCTGTCCTTGCGTCTGACCGGACTGGCGCTGTTTCTAATCATTTGGGAACTGGCCGGCCGGTACCTGGGCGACGCCTTGATGGCGCCACCGTCAGCAGTGGCCCGCGAACTCATCGCATTGGCCGAGGATGCAGAGGCGCGCGCGACCATCTGGCAGTCCATCGCACCGGCCCTGGTGGGGTTCGCAATCGCCTGCGCGGTGGGCATGCCGGTAGGTGTTGTGATGGGCCGGTCGCCGGTCTGGAACGCCTTGCTGCATCCTTGGGTAAGCATTTTCGTGGTGACCTCGGTCGCTGCGATCGTGCCGATCCTGATCCTGCTGATCGGCACCGGATGGTGGTTCGTGGTCGCGGTCGTGGTGCTGTCATCGGTGTGGTACATCACCCTTACAACTTATCAGGGCGCTGTCCGCATCGACCGCCGCTGGCTGGATGTTGGACGTTCCTTCGGTGCGTCACGCATCCGGTCATTCCGGACCATCATGCTGCCCGCACTATTCCCCTATCTGCTGGCCGGTTCCCGCATCGGCCTGACCCACGCAATCCGCTCAATGGTCCTGGCGCAGTTGTTCATCGTCAGCGGCATTGGCGGGATGCTGAATGAGGCCGGCATGGACGTCTCGACCGCTCGTTTGCTGGCGCTCCTGGTTGTGATCATGGCGATTGGACTGATCGCCAGCCACGGTCTGGGGCGGCTCGCCGACTGGCTGGCGCCCTGGCAGAAGGCGTTGGAACCGCAGCGGTAACCCCCGTCGCTCTGGCATCTTCGGGTGACCCATGCTCTGCTTCGGTCAACATTCCCGCAGAGGAGGAACGACCCATGAAGACCCGTCACCTCAACCCCACCATTGGCGTTGAAATCACCGGTGTCGACCTGTCCGCACCACTGGACGACACGACATTCGGCTCGATCCGTGAGGCCTGGCTGCACAACAAGGTCGCGGTCTTTCCCGACCAAAAGCTGACCGAGGAAGGGTTGATGCGCTTCGGCAAGCGGTTCGGCGAGTTGGAGATCCATGTCCGCTCCACGTACCACTCGCGGCACAATTCCGAGGTGATGATTGTCTCCAACAAGAAGGAGGAAGGACGGTCGATCGGTGTGCTGGGCGATGGTGAGGCGGTGTGGCACATCGACCAGTCTTACATGCCGCAGCCGACCTTCGGGACGATCCTGTTCGGCGAGGAAATTCCGCCGGAGGGCGGCGACACATGGTTCGCCGATCTGGCAACGGCCTACGAACGGCTGCCGCAGGACCTGAAGGCGAAGATCGCGGGCAAATGCGGCGTGAACTCGGTGGATCGGCACAACCGGCGTGACGCGGCGACACGGCCGGACTTGCAGATGTCGGCCGAACAGTTGAAGCGCGCACCGGATTCGCCGCATCCACTGGTGCGGACTCACCCATTGCTGGGAACCCAGGCGATCTACTACAGCCCCAGCCACACGGCGGAGGTGCAAGATTTGTCGGAAGCTGACAGTCTGGCGCTGTTCGCGGAACTGCTGCCGCACATGACGCAGCCCGATCTGATCTACAAGCATCACTGGTCGGTGGGCGATGTGGTGATGTGGGACAACAGCGCCACGATGCACCGGCGGGATCCGTTCCCCGGCCAGTATTCGCGGCTGCTGAAGCGGGTCAGCTTCAAGTATCCGCCCGAGCATCGGATCCCCGTCTGAGGATATGGCGATGTTGACTCGACGGAATGCGCTGACAACCGCGAGCCTGGCGGCATTCATCACACCCTTCGGCACGCAGGTTTCCTTCGGCAGCACTAAACGGGTGCTGAAGGTGATGTCGAACGCCAACGTGGCCGGTATCCACGTGCCGGGGAACGTAGCGTGTCGGGAGATCCTGCAGCAGATCGGCGATTATGCGCCGATCGACCTGACCCGGATGGAGAAGCAGGCGAACATCACACAGGTTCTGGTGGGCGGCGGTCCGGACATCGTGGACGCCGATACGCCATCGGTGGCCGCCGCGGTGAATGCGGGTGCGGACCTGAAAATCGTCGGCCAGTTCTATGCCAGCGTCGACCTGGTGTTCACCGCCGATGCCGACAAAGTGACGAAACTGGAAGACCTGACCAAGCCCGGCGTGGTCTGCGGCATCAATACACCTGGCGATACAGTGCACGCGGTGCTGCTGGGCGTGCTGATGAAGCACGGTATCGACATCAGCAAGGTCAATATCGTCGCGTTGGGCGGGTCGAGCGCCCGCATGCGGGCGTTGCTGGCGCACCGTGTTCACCTGGTACCGATCCATGCCGATCAGGCCGGCAGCATCGCCAAGCAAGGCAACTACCAGGTGCTGATCAAGCCGTGGAAGGAATACGATTTCTGGTCGAACGAGGTCTGGGCGGTCAACGGCAAGTGGTTGCAGGACCCGCTCAACCAGAAAGTCGTCGTCGACGTCATGGAGGCTCAGTTGCGCGCCAACCGCTCCGCCACCACCGACTTTCCGTGGTTCGCGGGAATGTTCCGCAAATACAGCAACGACCGCGACGCCGCACACTGGCCGGACGAACGGATTCATGACGAATGGACGTTGCTGGCACAGGAAATCAAGGCCTGGCCGGAGCCGATGCCGCTCGACCTCGCGTCGTTCAACAAAATGATTCCGATCTATCAGAAGGCTGGGATCGTTTCGGCCGGCGCCAGTTTCGACAAGATCATCGAGCCCCGATACCTGGCCGAAGCGCAGAGCCGGATCGGGTGACCCGGGTCCTGGAACAGCGCCCATCGGTCCAACCGACGACCGCCGCGCCGAAACTGCGCACCACCGGCCTGACACGCCGGTTCGCACAAGGCGGCTTGACGGTGTTCGAGGACCTGACGCTCGACGTCGAGAACCTGCAGTTCGTGGCGATTATCGGGCCCAGCGGATGCGGCAAGTCGACCTTCCTGCGCATCCTGAACGGGCTCGATCAGGCCGACAGCGGAACCATCGAAATCGACGGCCGGCGCGTGAACGGCCCAGGTGCGGGCCGAGCGATGGTGTTCCAGGGCTTCGATCTGTTTCCATGGCGGACAGCGCTGGAGAATGTGGCATTCGGGCTGGAGATGCAGGGCCATTCGAAACGAGAACGCTTGGCAGCCGCCCGCCAATACATCGATCTTGTTGGCCTGACCGGATTTGCCCAATCCTATCCCCACCAACTTTCCGGCGGAATGCAGCAACGAGTCGGGATCGCGCGTGCATTAGCGGTGCGCCCCGACATTCTGCTGATGGACGAACCGTTCGGTGCGCTCGATCTGCAAACCCGTGACCTGTTGCAGGATGAACTGCTGCGGATCTGGCAGAACGACCGGAAGACCGTGCTGTTCGTGACCCACAGCATCGAGGAAGCAATTTATCTCGCCGACCGTATCCTGGTATTTTCCCCCCGTCCGGCATGCATCGAGCGCGATATCCTTGTGCCGTTCGCACGACCTCGGGACGAAGAGATGAAGACCAGCGCTGATTTCCTGGCCATTCGCCGCGAAATTTGGGGCCTGCTGAAGCACGGCACCAGCTAAGCCGAAGCCCGCACCATCGCCGCCCCCTTCTCAGCGATCATGATCGTCGGCGCATTGGTATTGGTCGATGTCACCGCCGGCATCACCGAGGCATCGATCACCCGCAGCCCCTGCAACCCATGCACCCGCAACTGGTCGTCAACCACCGACATCGGATCCGGCCCCATGCGGCACGAACAACTGGCATGGAATACCGTCGTTCCGGTCTGCCGAGCAAACGCAACGAATTCATCGTCTGTCTGCACATCCGGTCCCGGCAGCGTTTCCGCCACCAGATAGCGCGCCAGCGCCGGCGCCTGGAACCATTGCCGCACCCGCCGCAGTCCACCGACGATCGCCCGCCGGTCGCGTTCGTCGTCCAGATAGCGCGGGTTGATCGACGGCTGGTCCTCCGGCCGAGGCGACCGAGCCTCGACATGTCCCCGGCTTAACGGCCGCATCTGCCATACACCGCTGGTCATACCCGGTTCATCCGCCAATCGCCGCTTCGGCCCGGGCGCGTAACTGGCCGAGGCAAACAGCGCCTGCACGTCAGGTGTTGCCGATTCCGGCAACACCTTGACCGACGCCGCCACTAGGGAGGCACCGTAAGTCAGCAGTCCTCGCCCGGTCAGCACATAGCGCATCACCTCGCCGACCAACCCTAGACCGCGCGATTTCTCGTTCAGGGTCGCAACGTCCTTCACCTCGGCCGACACACGGGCCAGGAAATGATCCTGGAAATTCCGCCCCACCCCCGGCAACGCATGCTGCACCGAAATCCCCACCCGCCCGAGATGCTCGGGATCGCCGACACCGGAAAGCTGCAGGATATGCGGGGATCCGATCGCACCGGCCGACAAGATGACCTCGGCGGTGGCATCCGCCCGTTCCATTTTCCCATCACGCGAAAACGCCACACCCACCGCGCGCGCGCCATCGAACAGCACCCGCTGTACCAGCGCATTGGTCACGACCTGAAGGTTCGGCCGCTTCTTCGCCGGGTTGAGATACGACCGAGCAGCACTGGCTCGGAATCGGCCGCCGCGAGTCTGCTGGATCCAGCCAATGTGGTCACCCAACCCTGGCGGCAGGTCGTTGACGTCCCTGCGGTATTCCCATCCCATCTGCTTGCCGGCCTCGACCGCCGCCAGGCACAGTTCCGGTTGGTCGCGGGTCGGCGAAGTGAACAACGGGCCGCCTTTGCTGTGGACGTCGTCGGCTTGGCCTTCCCAGTTCTCGGCCTTCTTGAAGAACGGCAGGACGTCGTCCCACGACCAGCCACGATTGCCCAACTGAGCCCAGTGATCGAAATCCTCGGGTTGGCCGCGGATATAGATCATGCCGTTGATCGAACTGGACCCGCCCAGCACCTTGCCCCGAGGATACGCGATCACCCGGCCATTCAGACCGGACTCAGAATCGACTTTGTAGCCCCAGGTCACACGCGGGTGGTCCAGCATCTTCATGTAGCCGGCCGGAATGTGCAGCAGCGGGTGCCAGTCACGTCCACCGGCCTCGATCAGGATGACCCGCGTATTCGGGTTCTCGGTCAGCCGGTTCGCCAGCACACAACCGGCCGATCCGGCCCCGACGATGACGAAATCAGCTTGCATTGGCGTTTCCTCGCTTGTCCCACCATCTAACGGCGGCCGACGGTTCGTGCCAAGGTTGAACGCGGGAGGCATCCACCATGGCACAAGAAGAAACGTTTGACGTCGCGTACCTGGTGCTTAGTGGCACCACGACGGCAGCGCGGTGCCCGGAATTGTTGCGCGGCCTTATCGGGCTAGGTTTCCCGACCGTTATCGCCATTCCGACGCCGAACGCATCGCGGGTGATCGCGCCGCGCGAACTGGCGGACGTAGCGGGTGCGCGAGTGGTCGAGTCGTATTTCGATGCCGCCATCCGACCGAGGCCACCGCGCGGCGTCGTGCTGTTTGCGCCGTGCGGCTTCAATTCGCTCAACAAGCTGGCACACGGGACCGCCGACACCCTGGCGCTGTCCGTGGTGGCCGAGGCGATCGGGCGAGGCACGCCGGTGATCGTGGGCCCGTCGTTGAACCAGCCGCTGCTGGACCATCCGGTGGCGCGGACATCGCTCGTGACACTGGCCGGCTGGGGTGTGACCATCGTGCCGATGGCCGACGAAAGAGACGGCCCACGCCTCGCGCCCACGCCCCAACTGCTGAATGCGGTGCGTCCCTATGTGCAACAACGCTGACCATTGAACATCCGGCAGACCCGCCGTATCCACAGGTCACCATCATTCACGAGGTTAACACCATGAATCTGACATCCGGACTAGTCGGCGCCGAAAAAACCGGCGGCATCGGCTGGCTGATCTGGGACAACCCCAGCAAGCTGAACGCCCTGTCCCCCGGGATGTCAGAGGACGCCCTGACCGTGATTGCGGCCTACGAAGCCGATCCCGCCATCAAGGTCGTGATTATGCGCGGCGCCGGTCGCAAGGCGTTCATCTCCGGCGGCGACATCAAGAGTTTCGACAAAACCCGCGCCGATCCCGAAACCGCCCGCCTCGCTCGGGAAGCACCGGGCAAATTGCGACTGAAAATGCTGAACCTGGAGAAGCCGCTAATCGCGATGATTTACGGCTATTGCCTTGGTGGCGGCCTGGGCATGGCATTGAACGCGGACCTGCGGTTCGCCTCCTCCGACGCGCAATTCAGCGTACCGGCGGCACTGCGTGGCATCGCCTATGCGCCTGAGGGCCTAAAATCGCTGGTCGATCTGGTCGGGCCGAGCATCGCCAAGGACATCATGTTCTCAGGCCGTCGCCTGAAGACCGAGGAAGCGCTGCGGATCGGCCTGATCAACCGCGTGGTTGACGCCGAAACGCTGGAGGCCGAAACCATCGCTTACGCCGAAACCCTGGCGGCGAATGCGCCTTTGTCCATCCGGGCATCCAAATACTTCATCAACCAGCTTGGCCTGGAACGCGCCCAGCGCAATGAGGCCCGCATGGACGCGATGCAGCGGGAGGCTGAGGCCAGCGAGGACTTCAAGGAAGCGACGCTGTCATTCCTGGAAAAGCGGAAGCCGGTGTTTCAGGGACGGTAAGACCCGCCTATCATCGTGCGCATGATCTAACCAAAGCGATGAACGCAACCGGCATCAAAACGAAGAAGGCAACGGTTAAGGAAGCCTGATGCCGCCTTGTTCAGCGTCACCGTCGTTTAGCCGCTCTCGCCAAGATGGCGGGGCTCGGCTGGGACGGTGACTTGGCGGCCATGTGAGAGAGTCGTGATTACGTTTCCCAGTGATCATCATTCAGCCTAGATCGCACACCTTCGTGGCCCGCGAACGCATACAAGGCGCCGTAGCCACCCAAAGGATTTTCATCCAGCCGACGCCCCCTTAAACAATTCCCCGTACCCGAAAATCCGCGATCGCCGCCGCATCGTACCCCAATTCCCCCAGGATCGCATCGGTGTGCTGCCCCAGGTCCGGCGTCGCCCCCAGAATCTCCGGCTGGGGATTATCGCTCAGGTTGATTGGCTGCCCCACCACCCGAAGATCCCCCAGCTTGGGATGATGCACCGCCCGAGCAATCCCCAGATGTTGCGTCTGCGGCTCCGCGAACACCCCTGCGATATCGTTGATCGGCCCACAAGGCACCCCAGCCTTATTGATCACCTCCAGCCAATGCGCGCTCGGTTTTGTCCGGGTGATCGCGCCGATCCGCTCATTCAGCACCTTGCGGTTCTTCGACCGTAGGCCGCCGTTCGCATAATCCGGATCGGACAGCGCCTGCTGCCAGCCGATCGCCTTGCAGAACCGCTCCCACAATCCCTGCCCCGACGCCGCGATGTTGATGTGCCCATCCGCTGTCGGAAACACCCCGGTCGGAATCCCGGTCGGGTGATCGTTGCCGGCCTGACCGGGCACCTCATGCGCCATCAGCCAGCGCGAGGCCTGGAAGTCCAGCATGAAGATCTGCGCCTCCAGCAGCGAGGTATGCACCCACTGCCCCTTGCCGGTCTGCGCCCGCTGCATCAGCGCCAGCAGGATCGCCTGAGACAGAAAAATCCCCGACGTCAGATCAGCAATCGGAATCCCAACGCGCACCGGCCCCTGTCCCGGCAGTCCGGTGATCGACATCAGCCCGCCCATGCCCTGGGCGATCTGATCCACCCCCGGACGGGTCGCGTCCGGCCCGCTCTGCCCAAACCCCGAGATGCTGCCGTAGACAATCCGAGGATTCACCGCCGCGATGGTGTCGTAATCCACCTTCAGCCGGTATTTCACATCGGAACGGTAATTCTCCACCACCACGTCAGCCCGAGACGCCAGCTTCATGAAGATCGCGTGCGCCTCGGGCGTTTTCAGGTTCAGCGTCATGCCGCGTTTGTTGCGGTGCAAGTTCTGAAAGTCGAAGCCATGGCGGTTGCCGCCGACGACGTCGCCCTTGGCCTCGCCCGCCGGCTCGATCTTGATCACGTCCGCACCCCAGTCCGCCAGTTGGCGAACCGCGGTCGGACCGGCGCGGTGGGCGGTCAGATCCAGTACGAACAGACCCTTCAGCGGAAGATCAGCCATCGTCCTATGCCCGCCCCGTCGCCG
>DATAZJ010000170.1:0-2762 GCA_036272115.1 Rhodopila sp.
GCCGCGCCATACATATGCCTTTCGCCTCATTTCGTTCAAAAAGTCGTCACAGTTGCAGCTATGCAACACCCGAATTCCGCCGCCATGCGTTGACCCGGCGACTAGAGCAACTGGTCGTGGAGAGCAGGCATGAAATCGAGAATGATGGCGGGAACAGCGGCCATGGCCGTGCTGTTCGCCGCTTCAGGGGCGTGCGCCCAAGGCTTCTGGGACGGATGGTTCTCCGGCGGAGGCTGGTATGTCGAGGGCGAAGGGGGCGGTCACTTCCCCAACGACTTCCACGGCCACACCGACCAGCTGGCCGTCGATGGCTCGCCCTATCACTGGAACTTCAACTCCAGCGGCTCGCCGTGGATCCTGCTCGGCAAGGTCGGCTATCACTTCGACAGCGGCTTCCGCATCGAGGCCGAGTACGGCTATCGCCATGGCGGCATTGACTCCATCACCGGCGACAACTTCCGCGCCCCGCCCACCGGCCTTTGCGCCGCTGGTGTCATACGCACCCCGGCCGCGCCGACTTGCGGCTCGCCTGCTGGCAGCCTGAACGTTCAGTCAGAGATGGTGAACCTCATCTATGAGGTTCCCTGGCATCCTTCGCTGATGGGCCATGCGATCGTGCCCTTCATCGGCGGCGGCATCGGCGCGGCCCAGATTCAGGCCGACATCACCGGGCAGCTCAGCAGCGTGCCTCCGGGGTTCGCCCCCATCGAGAACGCCCACTTCGACGATAACAAGACCTCCTTCGCCTATCAGGGCTTGATCGGCGTCAGCTGGAAGGCCACCGAGCATCTCTCGGTCGATCTCACCGGCCGTTACTTCGCCGCCACCCGCAACCGGGCCCCGGCCAGCACCTTCGATGTGGCGACCGGCAGCAACGCCGTGGTGCCGCTAGGCACGTTCAAGGGCGAATACCAGGACCAGGCGGCGACCATCGGCATCCGCTACACCTTCGGCGAGGCGCCGCCTCCGCCGCCCCCGCCGCCACCTCCGCCCCCACCGCCGCCGCCGCCTCCACCCCCGCCGCCTCCGCCGCCGCCCCCGCCGCCTCCGGCGTTCGTGGCCAAGGACTTCGTGGTCTACTTCCCCTTCGATCAGTACGTGCTGACCCCGGAAGCCCAGCAGGTGGTTCAGGAAGCGGCCAAGTACGCCAATGACGGCCATGCCACCCGCATCGTCGTCGTCGGCCACACCGACACCTCCGGCGGCGTGCAGTACAACCTTCGCCTCTCCGAACGCCGCGCCAAGGCGGTCGCCGACGCCATGGTCGGACTGGGCGTGCCCCAGACCGTCATGAACGTCGACTGGAAGGGCAAGACCGATCTCGCCGTCCAAACCCCGGATGGCGTCAAGGAACCGCTGAACCGCCGTTCCACGATCTCGATCAACTTCTGATCTAGGATCGAACTCTGATCAGGCCGGCGCCGCCCAAAAGCAGCGCCGGCCTTTTTCTTGGCCTGACGCTAGGGCTTGTGGCCGTAGCGGGTCGCCCATCATGCGGTGAGCCGCTGCAGCTGGCGGGGCGCGCCTATTTCCAAGTTGTGACCGCACGGCAATTGCGCCGCGCCGGCCGTTACAAAAACTTCGGATTTGTTTCAAAAATCATTCGATTCGGATCGCTAAGCGTCCCCCGGAACAGATCGGGCGGGGCAGCCCGGTGCTTTACCGCAGGGGCATTTCACCATGGCTGGTCGTCTCAACGCGCAGGTTCTGCGCGCCCTCGTCTTCGCGCCGGCCCTGGCGGGCAGCCTGTTCGCCTACACCGCCGCCCTGGCCCAATCGACGGCCTCGCAGGTCCTCGAAGGCGTGGTGGTGACCGGCAGGAAGCAGATTTCCACCGGCGGTCTCGCCGTGCAGGTGCGCACCGCCAAGGACCAGTCCGTCGTCACCCAGGACTTCATCAAGACCCAGGTCGGCAGCACCAACTTCGCCCAGGCTATCAACCTGCTTCCGGGCGTGACCTATTCGACCGAAGACCCCACGGGCATCCTCAGCAGCGACTTCCGCATGCACGGGTTCGACGGGCCGCACGTCTCGTTCACCGTCGACGGCACGCCGCTCAACGACACCGGCAACTACGCCATCTATCCGGGCGAATACATCGTCAGCGAGGCCATCGACCACATCACGGTCAACCAGGGCCAGACCGAGGTGGACAGCCCGACCGCGTCCTCCATCGGCGGCACCGTGAATATCGTAACCAAGCTCCCCCCGGAAACAGCGGGCGGGCAGATCAAGGCCTCAGGCGGCAGCTACGACTACGCCCGCGCCTATGGCGAATACGATACCGGCGCGCTCGGCCCGACGGGGGTGCGCTCGTTCTTCAGCGGCAACTACACCTATTCCGACAAGTACAAGGGTTCCGGCGACATCCAGCGCTGGGGCGCCGATGGGCGCATTTATCAGCCTCTGGCGGGCGATGACTTCATCAGCCTGTCCGGAACCTACGTGGCCGACCGCGCCGACTTCTACGAAAGCGACTCGCGGAGCCAGTTCGCCAAGTTCGGCCGCAGCATCGACTACAATACCCAATGGGCCGTTCCCTCGGTGACCCCCGGGGGGTGGCCGACGGCATCGCCCCATCCACCAGCCCCGCCTCGACCCCGGCCGGCACGTCGCCCTTCGCGCCCGGCTTCGAGCAGGGCAACGATGGCAACTACTACAAGCTGCACCCCAATCCGGTGGACTTCGGCGACCTACGCGGTCAGTCGCGTTGGACCTTGCCTTACAACCTGACCCTGACCGCCGACCCGTACCTGTTCTAC
>DATAZJ010000171.1:0-5124 GCA_036272115.1 Rhodopila sp.
AGGCGATGCCGGATCGGAAATCGCGTCGGGCGCTCCTGGAAGCGGCTCGGGTTTCCGGGTCTTCCAAGGCGACGCCCGGGCCGAACGCCGCCCGGAGCCAGGATTTTCTGTATGGGATGGCGGGCTGCCGGGATGATCGCCGTCGATACCTCCGCACTGATGGCGATCGTTTTGGACGAGCCGCGAGCTGACGCCTGCATCGCCGCGCTCGAAGCCGAAGACGACCTTCTCATACCAATCGCCCTTGTTGTCGACCCATCGGCACCTCCGTGCAACCGTCATGGCGAGCGCGGACTCGCAATCCATGCCTTTGTTTCCGCTCGTAAAAGGCGTGGATGCCGACCTTCGTCGGCATGACGGACGGGGTCAACCGAGGAGTCTGCATCAACGCCGGTTGGTACCATTTCCGACGGCACCGTGGCCGAAGCGCTCATCATATCCGCCCGGCGCAACGTCGATCGGGAGGTATCAAGCTTGATCAACGGACTCTGTTTTGAGATCGTATCGGTTACGCCGGCATCGGCACGCCGCGTCGCCCGAGCATACGAGCAGTGGGGAAAAGGCGTTAGCCCGACCGCGCTCAACTTTGGGGATTGTTTCGCCTACGAAGTGGCAAAGGAACATGCGTGCCGCCTTCTATATGTCGGCAACGATTTCTCGAAGACTGATATAGAAGGCGTCCTGTAAGCCCGCGTTCAATCGTCGAAGAAAACCAGTGTCCGCAACTCGATACTTTCCCGAGACAGCATATCCGCCGGCGCATTCGGATCAGCAAACGACGTATGCGGCATGAACCGAGCCCGGCCATCCCGAGCGGAGTCGAAACACTTCAGCAACAGTGCCTCATCGGCTTGCATCGCCGGGGCGTAATACCAGCGGTGGGCGGGGTTGAACGTCAGGCCGTAGATCTCACCGGTGCGGTCGCGATAGATCAGGTCCTGACCCACCAGATCGCCGTCAGCGACGGACTTCGCATCGCACACCGCCAGCGGTGCGTCGTACAAAGGCCCGCGGATTGGGCGCCACACGTTCACGATAGCGAACCGCCGGTTCAGCAGATCGTCCGCCTCGGCGCCCATCAGGTCGCGCACCCGCTGCGGACCGGAAACCTCGGTATAGTCACCGTGGATGCGGGTCACCGGCTGGCGGGGGATGCCGGGAGTCCGGTCCTCGACACCCGGCGTGCGGCGGCGGATCGTGTGGTCGAACACCACCACGCGGCTGGCGCCCGTGGCCTGCTTCACCAGATCCTCGGCTTCCGCGTAGTACGTCGCCTCAAGCTGCTTTTCGTCATAGAAATCCGTCACCCGCGTCGGCGCGTCCACCAGCGCGAACCCCTGCTGGTCCAACGTCAGGCCGTCGGCGAGCGGCCGCATGTCGAAGATCGGGATCGTGTGCGGCTCGCTGACGATGTTGGTCTTCGGCACGCCATCCGGCGGATCATAGGTGTAGGTGTGCGGCTTTTCCGGCGTCTTCGCCAGATAAACCACCTCACCCAATACCTGCGGGAGAGAAGAAACAACGTCCATGATGCCTGTCCTTCTTGTCGATCGGATGTGGCACACCGATCTGTGTGGAACGCAATTGGGATGCAAGATCGGCTTTGACAAGTTAAATCACACGGACATTTCGGAGGGTCAAACAGCGTGACGGAACGGGCTCCCATGGCGGAGCGGATCATGGCGGCGGCCGACCGGCTGTTCTACCAGAAGGGCATTCGTGCCGTCGGGGTAGACACGGTCGCAGCCGAGGCCGGGATCAGCAAACGGTCGCTCTACGACACGTTCCCGTCCAAGGACGCGCTGGTCGCGGCCTACCTGCGCCAGCGCATCCAGCCTTTGCCGGCGTCCGATCTGCCTCCATTCGAACAGGTGCTGACGCTGTTCGACCAGTTGCACGCCCGTTTCGTCACCGGTGATTTCCGCGGCTGCCCGTTCGTCAACGCGGTGACCGAACTGGCCGAGGACTGTGAAACCGCCCGCGCCATTGCCGCGGACTTCAAGGAACAACGGCGCCTGCACATTGCCGCCCTGCTCGCCCGGACCGACATACCCGACCCCGACACGACCGCCAGCCACATTGCCCTGCTGTTCGAGGGCGCCATCGCCACGATGCTGGTGCGGCAGGATCCCGACGTGGCGATCCAGGCCCGCGACGCCGCCTCGGTGCTGATGCGGACGGCCGGAGCCTGATCCGAGACGGAAACACAAAGGTATTGACCTAACTATCGTTGCTCAATAACTTAGGTAAATGCCTAACCAAGAACTGACCCAAGTCTTCCACGCCTTGACCGATCCAACCCGCCGAGCGGTGCTCGAACGGCTGACCAGCGGGCCGGCGACGATGACGGAGTTGGCACAGCCGTTCAAAATGGCCCTGCCCTCCTTCGCCCAGCACCTCGGCGTGCTGGAGGCGTGCGGCCTCGTGCGGTCACGGAAACAGGGCCGCGTGCGCACCTATTCCTTCGAGCCGCTGCCGCTGAAACCCGCGGAAAACTGGCTGTCCATCCAGCGCACGCAGTGGGAGCAGCGGCTCGACTCCCTGGACGGCTTCCTCAAAACCCTATCGGAGCAAAAACCATGACGTACCAGACCGATCCGAAGCGTGACCTGGTGTTGGAACGGATCGTCGACGTTCCGCCCAGCCTGGTGTGGGCGGCCTGGACCCGGCCCGACTACATCAAGCGGTGGTTCACGCCGGTCCCGTGGCAAACCGTCGATTGCGAAGTCGACTTACGACCCGGCGGCGCCTTTCGCACCGTCATGCGCTCACCGGAGGGGCAGGAATTTCCCAATAATGGCTGCTATCTTGAGGTGACCGAGAACGAAAAGCTGGTCTGGACCGCCGCGCTGACTGCCGGCTACCGCCCGCAGACCGCGCCCGCGCCATTCCTGTTCACCGCCACGATCCTGCTGGAGCCGCATGGCACCGGCACGAAATACACCGCGATCGTGATCCACGGCGATGAAGAGGCCGCCAAAAAGCACGCGGGCATGGGCTTCCATGACGGCTGGGGCAAAGCCCTCGACCAACTCGTGGCACTCGCCAGGACAATGTAATTCTTACTGCTTGATGCACGCCTTCGGCTTCAGGCGATCACGCGCTACCCGAACGCCCCGACCTCATGCGTCACCGCTGTCGCGATCTCCCGCACCATTCCGAACAGCCGGCGCATGGGGGCAAAAATCTCCGCATGCTCACGCGCATAGGCGGCGGTGCCACGCGGCGCGGCCGGTTCGCCGAAATCGCTATCCGCCGCGGGATCGCTCGCCGAGGGAAAAATCTCCGCCAGCATGGTCAGCGAGGCATCGACATCCAGCCGCAGGATCGCGGCCTCCAGCGCCAGCCGCGTCACCCCATGCCGGGGCGAGAAATCGGGGATTTCCGTCGCCAGCAGCCAGATGCGGTGGATCAGCGCTAGCCGCAGCGCATGCAGCAGGATCTCCCGGTTCGCCATATGCGGCACATCCGGCCAGGTCACCCGCAGCGCCAGATGGTCGGCCGAAATGCGCCGGAACATCGACTGTGCCGCCGCCCAGATATCCAGCCGCTCCAGCGCCTTGGCCACCGACACCAGCGCCTCCCGCCGGCCCGGCCGCCTTGTGTGTGCGGCACGATCCAGCCACGTGCCGGGATCGAGCGAGGCGATCACCGCCCGCAGCACCTCGATGTCGGAGTGTGCCAGCGCGTGGCTCGCCAAATCCATCGCCCGTTTGAACCGCCGGCTGTTCTGCCGCAGTTCAGTGAAGGTCTCGGGATGCCGAGCGGCGGCGGCGCCGATGCCCTGCAAGGTGTTGGCGCACCAGCCGATCTGTTGCAAAATCGCGTTGTTCGGGATCGCCCGTAATTCGCTGGGGTGGCGGATGCGCACCGCGCCGCCCATGCCGTCCGACTGACGTGCCGCCGGGCGAGACCCGGTGCGATCCAGCAACGCCGGCCCGAACGCACCCAGCAGCGCGGCATAGCCGGCGTCCTCGACCAGACCTTCCATCCCAGAGCGGATGGTGGCGAAGAAATCGGCGGCGAAGTCGGGATCAGCATAAACCGGGTCTTCGATCGGACCCGCTGCCGGATGATAGGTCTGTTCGGCGATGCGGGTGATCGTCGCGAGGGCCAGTTCCGGCGTGCCGAACAGCAGATAGCCGTCGCCGCCCTGGAACGCCGCTTCCTCCCGCACTTTCAGGCCGGCGTGACCGAGCGCCTGACGCGACGCCGTGGGTGACAGGTACTTCAGGCGGTCGGCGAGCGAGCCCGGATGGGCGCCACGACCGATACTTTCGCCGTGTGTGTCGAACAGGATGACCTCGACACCGGTGACGCCGTGATGTTCCAAGGTCTGGCCGATTTTCAGCCGCAGCCGCTCGATCAGATAGCTGGCAGCGAGCTGCCCGACGTAACGCCCGGAATCCGAGTAGCCGAACTGCAGCGCCAGTTTGCCGGTCTGCTTCAGGTACTCGCGATAATGCGGGCTGCGCAGCGCTTCTTCGAGCACCGTCGAGCCACGCTCCAGCGCCTCGGCGGTTTCGAACAGCGGTGAAATCTCCACGTGCCGTTCGATGCCGAACAACTTCGCCAGCCACAGCGCGGCGAGCAGCGTGTAACCGGTTTCGGTCTCCGCGATCAGGAAGCGGACCGCGACCGAACTGTCCACGTGCTTGACGATCTGCGCCACCGTCATCATCAGCTTCGCGGCGGACGCCTGCTCGCCGATCAGCGCACCGAAATCGACTGGCTCAGCCTTCACCGTGTCCAGCGCGGCGTTGATCGCGCCGAACAGCGCCCGCCGGCGAGACGGGTCTTCCGGCGGATCGGCGATCCCCAGCCGCTGGCGAACCACGTTGTGGATCTGCGCCGCGTTCAGCCGCGTATGGGTGTGCGCCAGCGCCAGCCCGTGCGACACCATCCCGGCCCGCACCACGCACAGCTCCAGCCTGGTCTTGTCGTCCGGCGCCGCCTCGATCGCGTCGCGGAACAGCGGCAGCAGCGGCTCCGGCGAGGTCAGCGCCGCGTCGCGTCGACCCACCATCGCATGGGCAAAAGCCGCGACGCGAGGCGGGTCCGGCGCGTCGGGACAGGCGGCAAGCTGCGCCGCCACCGCGTCCATCGCCTCGGCCATCCGATCCA
>DATAZJ010000172.1:0-2213 GCA_036272115.1 Rhodopila sp.
ACAGTAGCTGGTACACCGCGCGGACAACAATGGCGACTTCCGCCTCCCGCACCTGAGCTGGCAAGCGGTCAATAGAAGAATGCGCCAGTCCATCGATGAACTCCATGGCTATGACACCGTCGCCGCACAGCTCCGGAAACACTGCGGGAACGCGCACCTCGGGCATCGAGGCCAGGTGATCCTTCATCCGGGACAGGCTGCTCGCCTCGGCCGCGAAATCGAGCTGGCCGATCAGGGAGTCGCCGATCATGCCGGTGATCTCGGTGATCGGCAATCGGCGGAACGCGGGGACTCTGGTCACCGTCCGGGCCAGCCAGCCAATGATGGCGAGATCGGCGGCGATGGCCCGGCCGACGTCTGGGCGGCGCACCTTGAACGCGACCGTGCGCCCTGGCAACTGTGCCTTATATACCGAGGCCACAGAACCGCTTGCCACTGGCGGGCCTGCCAGCGCTTCAGCAAGGCCGTCTGGCAAGTGGCCGAGAGCCCACTGGACCGTGCCGACCGCCTGCGCCGCCGTCATTGGTGCCACGTGGTCGTGCAGCCGGCTCAACTCGCTGGCCGCGGTCTCACCCACCAGGTCGACGCGCGTCGCAATGATCTGGCCCGCCTTTATGAAGGCGCCGCCGAGTCGCTCGATCAGGCGAACCAGTTCGCCCGCAAGCCGAGCGGAGCGCGCGGATCGCCCGGACGTGAGCAGAATGACGGCCACGCGCCCAGCGGTCTGCAGGCTCAGCCCGAAAATCTGAGTTAGCCGCCGAACGAGCCTGGCGAACGTCACCGGGCCGGTCCTATGTCTCTCCTGTTTGACGGGCCTGTAATTCCCGATGGAATGAAATTTCCATGCTGCTTAAAATAGTTTACTGACAGGAATCTTAATAAGATCCTCCCCGAGGAGGAAAAATGATCCCGTGGTCATCCGAACTTTCAGGTCGTATCGATGAGCATGTCTTCGACAGCGAACTGCTTCGTGATAATCATCTGAACGATCCCTGGCAGCGTCCCCTGTGGGTCTACGTTCCGCCTGGCTATGACGATGCGCCGGATCGCCGTTATCCGTCCATCTATATCCTGCAGGGGTATCTGGGGCAGCTGGACATGTGGCGCAATAGGGCGCCGTTCCGCAAGAATTTCATCGAGACCGTAGATGAGGTCTTTGCGGGCAGCGAGACTCCGCCCGCGATAGTGGTGTTCGTTGACGCGTGGACCAGGTATGGCGGCAGTCAGTTCGTGGATTCGCCGGGCACTGGCCGTTATCATTCGTATCTGTGTGACGAGATCGTGCCCTGGGTGGATCGCCATTACCGGACTCTGGCCGATCGCAACCACCGTGGAATCGCTGGAAAATCCAGCGGCGGGTACGGGGCGATGATCACACCAATGCTTCGACCGGGACTTTTCGGCGGTCTTGCTACCCACGCAGGTGATGCTTTGTTCGAATACACCTGCCTGGCCAAGTTTCTCCGCTGCATCCGCCTGCTGCGGGCCTACGACGGCGACATCGATCGCTGGTGGAAGGAGTTCGACCAGCGTGGCGTCCCGGCCAAGCCGGAAGATCGTTCACTGCTCATCTTGTACGGCGTATCCGCGTGCTTTTCGGCCCTCGAGGACGGCACGCCTCAGATTCCCTTCGATCCGGACAGCGGCGCACTCCTGCCGCACGTGTGGGAGCGCTGGCTGGATGCCGATCCGGTCCGGATGGTAGGCCGGCATGCTGACCACATGCGGTCGATGCGGGCTATCTGGGTAGACAGTGGAGCGGCCGACGAGCATTACCTCGATCTCGGTGCGAACGCATTCCGCCGGGCTCTCGCTCAGGTGGGCGTCGGCCCTGAAACCATGCACTACGAACTATTCCCGGGCGGTCACGGCGACCTGGATCAGCGTTTCCCTCGGTCTCTGCCCTGGCTGGCCCGCCGCCTTGCGCCGGATCAGTAGTGCCGATCCGCTCAACCGCGGGGATTTCGCGGTTGAGCGGCGCCTTGGCGCAGGTCATCTGGATGGGGGGCCGACGGGTGCCGTATCAGGCGGCCGCTTGGCCATCCACCGCCTGCTCGATCGCCTGGCTGAGCTCAGCCGGGCTGGCATCGAACTCGGTCTCCGGGATCTCCACCGGGTCGGTGGTCCGCAGAAGCTCGGTCCAGTGCCCGGTCTGAGGCCTTGAGACCCGGACCAGCCGCGGCAGGCTGCCGATATCTGGATGCCCCAGTTCC
>DATAZJ010000173.1:0-8006 GCA_036272115.1 Rhodopila sp.
TTGATGCAGACTCTTCAGTTGACCCCGTCCGTCATGCCGATGCTTGACCCCGTCCGTCATGCCGACGCTTGACCCCGTCCGTCATGCCGACGGAGGTCGGCATCCACGCCTTTTACGAGCGAAAACAAAGACATGGATGGCGAAGCCTGCGCTCGCCATGACGGTTGCTCGTGCTGCCGATGGGTCAACATCAAGGCCGATTGGTATAACGTGCCGTTTGCGGTCGCCGCGGTGGTGCCGAACCGCCGCGGCGACTGCGTGTTTCAATTCCCCCGCGTGGCCGAGGGGTGGACGGCCGAGCGGTTCGGGGAACACGGTGATGGTCTGGCCCGGTGTGAGCAACGTCTCGCGGCTGAGATCGACGGTTTCGAATTCATCCGCGGCGTTGGCGGTGTTCTACACCAGCGGTTTGAAATTGGCGTGCTCGGGAACCGCGATGCGTGCCGGCTCGAAACGGTGGCTGTGGAAGACCGGCACCGGCAAATCCGCGGCCTGGGCTGATCGGACGCCCAACACCAGGGCCAGCAGTACCGCGGCCGTCGCGACCGTGCGTGGCCGAGGACGGCCGATCGCCCGCGCCGAGACGGCCAGGATCAGCAGCGTCGCGAGGTAGGCGGCGAGCTGGATGCCCGACGGACGCGCCGAGTAGCCGATCAGGGCATGCAGGCTGCGGCCGGCGAAGCCGTCATCGGACAGGATGAAACTGGTGTCCCATAGTTGCTCACCCCAGCCGGGCAGCAGGTCCGCGCCATGCAGTACGGCGGCGGCCTGGCCCGCCATGCCGGCGGCGAGCAGTGCGATCAGTCCGTTGGTGACCTGGAACAGGCGGTGCAGCGGAATCACCACCAGGCCGCGATACAGCAGCCAGGACACCGCACCGGCGGCAGCCAGCCCGGCCACGCCGCCGGCGAACAATGCCAGCGCACCGGTATGCGTTGCGACGACGATGCCGTAGAGGAACAATACGACCTCGGAGCCCTCCCGCATCACCGCGACGGCGACCACGGCGGCCAGGGCGAACAAGGAGCGTTGGCCAAGCCGCACCGCCTTGCCGACCTCGCGCAGTTCGACGGCCATGGTACGGGCGTGATGCGACATCCACAGGATGTGCCAACTGAGCATGAGGACGGCGAAACACAGGATCGCGGCGGTGAACACCTCCTGGCCTGAACCGGCGAAGGCGTCGGACAGGGCGGCGGCAAATGCGGCGACTAGGCTGGCGCCGGCGGCACCCGCGGCGATGCCGCCGGCGATCCAGCGGCCTCGGTTCGGGACGCCCTGCGTCGCGGCCAGGACGATGCCGACGATCAGCCCGGCCTCCATGGCCTCGCGGAAGACGATGATCAGGCTGATGAACATGGTGGACCCTTCGTGATCCGGTATTGCGAATGACTTGCAATAACTTGTCTATAGGCGGCGGCCCGGGTGTGTGCAAGGTGGGGTGTGTGCAAGGTGGGCGCGTCGCTGGTTGACCCGCCCGCGGACGGCGTTCAAGGTTCCGCGCGTATTTGCCGTAACAATCACAGGAAACGTCATGTCAGTTGCTATCAGCCGGAGGGCGGCTCTGGCCGTGTCCGGGGCCGCCGCCGCCGTCGCTCCGCTGCGCCGCGTGCGCGCCGCCGACCGTCAGACCATTCGGATTGGCGTGCTGACGGACCTTAACGGGCCGAATTCGAACGGGACCGGGGAAGGGTCGGTTGTCGCGACCAGGCTTGCAGTGGCGGACTTCAAGAAGCTGCATCCGGATATCGATGTGCAGGTGCTGGTCGCCGACTACCAGAGCAAGCCGGATGTCGCGCAGTCGATCGCGCGCGACTGGTTCGACCGGCAGGGGGTCGATTTCATTTCGAACGTCAACAACTCGTCCGCCGCGCTGGCGATTGCGACGTTGGTGCGGGAGAAGGACAAGGCCGCGATCTTCACGACGCCGGCCAGTTCCGAACTGACCGGCAAGGCATGCAGCCCCAATCACGTGCAATGGACCTATGACACGTATTCGCTGGGGTCATGCACGGGGAAGGCGCTGGTGGCGGAGGGCGGCAATAGCTGGTTCTTCATTGCCGCCGACTATACGTTCGGAAAGCTGCTGGCGTCCGACACGGGCCGCGCGGTGACATCGGTTGGCGGCAAGATCCTTGGGCAGGTGTCGTATCCGTTTCCGGAAACCACCGATTTCTCCACGTTCCTGCTGCAGGCGCAGGCGAGCGGTGCCAAGGTGATCGGGCTGGCGAACAGTGGCGAGAACACGGTGAACTGCGTGAAGCAGGCGGCCGAGTTCGGTATTGCCAAGCGCGGCCAGAAGCTGGCGGCGCTGCTGCTAACCATTCCGGATGTGCATGGGATCGGTCTGGCGACGGCGCAGGGTTTGTTGCTGACCGAGGCGTGGTACTGGGACCTGAACGACCGGACCCGGGCGTTTGCGAAGCGCTACGCGCCGCGGATGGGCGGGAATATGCCGAACATGCTGCAGGCGGGGGATTTCTCGGCGATCACCCACACGCTGAAGGCCATGCAGGCGATGGGGGTGGCGAAGGCCAAGGCCAGCGGCAAGGCGCTGATCGCGCAGATGAAGGCGATGCCGGTGGAGGATGAGGCGTATGGGAAGGGATGGATCCGAGCGGACGGGCGGGTGATGAACCCGATGTATTTGTTTCAGGTGAAATCGCCGACGGAGAGCCGGTATCCGTGGGATTACTATCGGCTGGTGCGGACCGTTTCGGCGGAAGATGCATTCCGGCCGCTGCACGACGGCGGCTGCCCGATGGTGGCGGGGTAGACTGAAGCGGATTGGCGCTGTTCGCGCTTTCGGCCTTGCTGGTCGTGGTTTGTTCGACCCGGTTTTTCGAGTGGACTTGCTGCGTTTCGGGGTTGAAATGCGATGTGACGGTACGGGCGAATCTCCGCTTTCTTGTCGATGTCGGCCTGGTGCCTGGCTACGCCGACAGCCTGCGGTCCTTCCTCGACAAAAATCCCAATTCCGCCTTGCCGAGTTCCTTCACGCCCGGTGTCAGCGGACTCCAGAATGTCCATACCGATGACGATGCGATCGACCTTGTCATACGGTTGGAGGGCGGTTTCGCCAGCAATACGACAGACCCGACCCTGGCGACGAATTTCGGAATTCCACTTTCCGCGCTGAGCCGTTATCTCGGAACAGCCGCAACGGTTGACGATCTCCGCTCCCTCTCCATCGAGACGGCAAGGGACATCTACAAGAAGCAGTTCCTGACCGGTGGCGTGACCAGCTTCACGTCCATACAGGTGAAGGCCGCCTATCTCGACCTCGCGACCTTCGTGGGAGCCAAATTGGCAGCTGAATGGTTTCAAGTCGCGATCGGCAAGATAGACAATGGTCCCGTCACACGGGAAGCGATCCTGGGTCCCGAGATCGTGCGGCGGATCAACGCCGCCGACCCCGACCTGTTGATCGAAACCGCCAATTGCGAGGCCGCTAAATACTTCCAATCACACTCGACTTTGCGCGGGCTAACCACGGGTTTGATGCGGCGCCTGCGTACCTTTTCGCCCGCGACCTTGAAAGGGATATGCCCGGACCTGCAAGCCAGCCCCGGGTAACCCTGCCGGGACCGCTAGAACTCCGTTGCCCGCAACGAACGCGCCAGGCGGTCGAGCACGGCATTCGCCAGCCCGGGTTCCGGGCCGGTGAAGAAGCCGCGTGCGATATCCAGGTATTCGTTGATCACCACTTTGGCCGGCGGGCCGTCCGTCATCGACAGTTCGGCCGCCCCGGCGCGCATCAGTGCGCGCAGCACCGGGTCGATGCGGGCCAGCGGCCAGTCGTCGGGCAGGGCGTCGATCAGCAGCGGATCGATGGCGTCCTGACGGCGCACCGCTTCCCGCACAATGCGGCTGAATAGCGGGACTTCGGCGTCGGGTATGCGGCCGTCCTCGAACCCGTCCTGGCCTTCCAGCACACCCAGGCGGTGGCGGACGAACTGGTCGATCACCGTTTCGGCGTTGTCGCCGGCCTGCTCCGCCTGGAACAGCGCCTGCACGGCGGCGACCCGTGACGCGGTGCGCGTCCGGGTTTTCGGTCCCTTGCCCATCAAGCGGCGCCGAGGTGACGGGCCGCGTTGATCTGCAGCAGCGCCGCGGCGGCGGCCTCGGCGCCTTTATTGTGGCCGTCCTGGCCGGAGCGGGCCTCGGCCTGCTGGATGGTGTCGCAGGTCAGCAGGCCGGTGCCGAGCGCGATGCCGAATTGCAGGGCGACGGCCATGATGCCGTCCATCGTCGCCTTGCAGATGAAATCGTAGTGGTCGGTTTCACCCTTGACGATGCAGCCCAGGGCGATGAAGCCGTCGAAGCGCCGGTTGCCGCGCAGCGCGATGCGGATCGCCTGCGGCAGTTCATAGGCACCCGCGACATCCAAAGTCTCGGCCGTGGCGCCGGCCTCGCCGAGGATGCGCCGCGCGCCGGTGGTCAGCCCATCCACCACGTCGCGGTAATAGGGTGCCCGAATAATCAGCAGATGCGGCGGTGGCCCCTCCACATGCGGCGCGCTCGGCAGTTCGGCATCCTGCGTGCTCATCCCTCGTACGCCACGCCGACGACGTTGGGGATCGGCCGCTGCTCGACGATGTTCAATCCATAGCCTTCCAGGCCGATGACGGTGCGGCGGCTGTTGGTGAGCAGGATCATGTTCTTGACGCCCAGATCCAGCAGGATCTGCGCGCCGATGCCGTAGTCCCGCAACTCCCGCTGCGGCCGCCGGCCTCCGCCGGCCAGGGTCCGCACCCGTTCCGCGAGCGCCGTCGGGCGGTGCTCCCGGATCATCACCACGGCGCCGCGGCCGGCATTACTGATCATGTGCATGGCATTGTGCACCGCGATCCAGTGGGGCGAGCCGGTCATGTCGTCCAGCAGATCGACCGCGTGCATGCGCACCATCACCGGCTCCGGCCCGCTGACGTCGCCTTTGATCAGCACCAGGTGTTCCTGGTACTCGACCGTGTTGGCATAGACGATCACGCGCCAGTCGCCGCCGGCGGCGTGGGTGTACTCGCCTTCCTCGACCTTGCGCACCAGCCGTTCGGTCAGCCGCCGATGGGCGATCAGGTCGGCGATGGTGCCGAGTTTCAGGTTGTGGTGCTGGGCGAAGGTGACCAGGTCCGGCAGGCGGGCCATGGTGCCGTCTTCGTTCATGATCTCGCAGATCACCGCCGCCGGGTTCAGCCCGGCCTTGCGGGCGATGTCGACCGAGGCCTCGGTGTGGCCGGCGCGCACCAGGGTGCCGCCTTCGCGCGCCAGCAGCGGAAACACGTGGCCGGGCGTGGCGATGTCGTCGCGCGTCGTGTCGGGGTTGATCGCCACGGCGACGGTCTTGGCGCGATCGGCGGCGGAGATACCGGTCGTCACGCCTTCCCGCGCTTCGATCGACACGGTGAACGCCGTCTGGTGGCGTGAGCCGTTCTGCTGGCTCATCAGCGGCAGGCCGAGTTTTTCCACCCGATGCTGGGTCAATGCGAGGCAGATCAGGCCCCGCGCATGACGCGCCATGAAGTTGATCGCGTCCGGCGTGGCGAACTGCGCGGGGACCACCAGGTCGCCTTCGTTTTCGCGGTCCTCGTCATCCACCAGGATGAACATCCGGCCGTTGCGGGCTTCCTCGATGAGTTCCTCGGCGGAGGAGAGGTATTTGGACAGCTCTGCCGTGGCGAACTTTTCGTGCATGTTTTCCATCAGGCGGTCTCCGCCAGGCGAGCGACGTAGCGCGCCAGGGTGTCGATCTCGATATTCACCGGATCGTTCGGCTTAAGTGTCCCGAACCCCGTGACCGAGGCGGTGTGGGGAATGACGTTCACGCCGAAGGTATCGCCCGTGACCTCATTCACAGTCAACGATACGCCATCCACGGCGACGCTGCCCTTGACCGCGATGAAGCGGGAAATCGCCTGCGGAACACGGAAAACCCAGCGTGTGGAGGCGTTTTCCGGCGTCGCCGACACCGCCTGTCCGACGCCGTCGACATGGCCGGAAACCAGGTGGCCGCCGAGTTCGTCGCCGACGCGGAGCGAGCGTTCCAGGTTGATGCGGGAGCCGACGGTCCAGCTTCCCAGCTTGGAGTGAGTGAGGGTCTCGGCGGACGCATCGACCGCGAACCAGTCCGGACCGAAATCGACCGCGGTCAGGCAGCAGCCGGAACAGGCGATGGAAGCGCCCAGCGCGACCGGCGGTTCGGCCAGGAACGCGGCGGGCGTTTCGATGACCAGGCGCATGTCGTTGCCCTGTGCGATCGGGTCGATGGATCGGACATGGCCGAGGGCGGTTATGATGCCGGTGAACATGGTCTCTGCCTGGTGAACTCCGACAACATGTCGTCGCCGATGGCGGTTATGCAATCCCGGCGGAAGCGCGGCATGTGCGCAAGGGTTTCGGTGCCGAACGCCTGCACGGCGGGCCAGCCGTCGCCGCCCATCACGGATGGGGCATGAAACCAGGCGATCCGGTCGACCAGATCGGCGCGCAGCAGCGCAGCGGCGATCTGTCCCCCGCCCTCGACCAGAAGGCGCGTCAGGCCGGCCGTACCCAGCGCGGTCAAGGCCGCGGTCAGGTCCACGCCGGCCGAGGCGCCGGGCGCCTTGATCAGCCGGGCACCGAGATTGGTGAAGGCTTCCTCACGCGCGAGGTTGGTGCCCTCACGCAACAGGAACCAGGTCGGGACGTCCTTCGCGGTGACCAGCAGGCGGGACGTCAGCGAGGTGCGCAAATGGCTGTCGGCGATGACCCTGACGTTGGGCGTCGGCCGGAACCCGGGGATGCGGCAGGTCAGGTCCGGATCGTCGGCCAGCACGGTGCCGACGCCGACCATGACCGCGTCATGCCGCCCGCGCATCGCATGGCCCAGGCGGCGGGCCGGGGTAGCGGTGATCCACTGGCTCTCCCCGGTTCGCGTGGCGATGCGGCCATCGAGCGTGGAGGCAAGCTTCAGCGTCACCATCGGCCGTCCGAGCGTGACGCGATGATGGAATCCGATCAGCGTTTCCAGCGCCTCGGCCTCCAGCACCCCGGTTTCGACCTCGATTCCGGCGGCCTGGAGTTGCTGGAGGCCCTGGCCGTTGACGCGGGGGTCCGGATCGGTGGCGGCAACGACGACCCGGCTGATCCCGGCGGCGATCAGCGCGTCGGTGCAGGGCGGGGACCGGCCGAAGTGGCAGCATGGCTCCAGCGTGACGTAGGCGGTGGCGCCTTTCGCCTGGTCCCCGGCCATCGCCAGGGCAACGGGTTCGGCGTGCGGGCGACCGCCGGGCGCGGTATGTCCTCGGCCGACGACGCGACCATCGCGAACGATGACGCAGCCCACGGACGGATTGGGCCAGGTGCTGCCCAGGCCTCGCCGAGCCAGCGCCAGGGCAGCGCGCATGTGGGTGAGGTCGTTGGGGGTCACGGCGGGGGCAGGAGAGGCGGCGACACTGGCCTCACTTCGTCATGGCGGGCGCAGGCCCGTGATCCACGCCGTTGCATGGGCGTGTTGTGAAAGGGATGGACGGCGGACCCGCGTGCGCCATGACGATAGGGAAACATCACTCCTCCGCCACCGGACCCAGGCCGCCGACGAAATCCTCGAAATCCTTCGCCTCCCGGAAGTTCCGGTAGACGCTGGCGAACCGGACATAGGCGACTTTGTCCAGTTCCTTCAGCGTGTCCATCACCAGTTCGCCGATCTGCTTGCTGGGGATGTCGCTGTCGCCCGATGCCTCCAGTTGCCGCACCACGGAGTTGACGATCCGCTCGATCCGCTCCTCCTGGATCGGCCGCTTGCGCATCGAGATGCGGATCGACCGGGCCAGCTTGTCGCGATCGAACGGCACGCGGCGGCCGTCGGATTTCACCACGGTGAGTTCGCGCAGTTGCACGCGCTCGATGGTGGTGAAGCGCTGGCCGCAATTGCCACAGAACCGCCGCCGTCGGATCGCGCCATTATCCTCGGTGGGCCGGCTATCTTTCACCTGAGTATCGTCGAAACCGCAGAACGGGCAGCGCATGGC
>DATAZJ010000174.1:0-2099 GCA_036272115.1 Rhodopila sp.
GCAGATCACCAAATAAAGCCACGCCCCCTCGGGGGTTACCGCCATGGCGCCGGTGGCGAGCGAAAAATTCAGCACCGTGATGATCATGACCTTGCGGCGGCCGATCCTGTCGGCGAGCCAGCCGTAGAACAGCGAGCCGAACGGTGCGCTGATGCCGGATGCGAGCAGGATCATGCCGGACTGACCGTAGGTCAGGTGCCAGCCCTTGACGATGAAGGCGAGCACGAAGCCGATCAGGAAGAAGTCGAAGAAGTCGAGCATATCGCCCAACGTCGCGGCGACTGCGATCTTCCATTGGTTCGCCGTCAGCTTCTGCTGGCGGTCGAGCAATTCGAGCATGGCGGAGCCTCCCTGTGGGCCGCCGACCTGGCGGCGATTCCGTCCGCTGGGCGTGTCGCTGATTGCGTTTCTTCTACCCGTCACACGCATTGCAAAGTATTCGCGGCCGGATGACTGGTCGCGTTGCAAGCCGCCTCTGCGCGGCAGACGGCCACAGCCAGCACGCTAAACCAGCTTCCCCGGCCCTCGCAATGGGTGAATGCATGCTGGCGGTCTTGTGTCGGTGGCCGCCGCGTCGCCCGTTGCGTCACCCGCTGGCGATGCCGTTGCGGAACAGAATACTCGGAAGCAACGACGGTGAAGGCTGCCACTGCGCAGATCTGAACACGCCGTTCTATCCCGGGCTTGCCACCTGCGTGCTCCGTGCCTGGTTGACCAGGCCCATCGTCATCGTGTTTGCCGCGTTGCCGGCGCAGCCCGGTATCATGCATAGAAGCGCGTTACCTCGGCTTTGGTTTGAGTATCCGACCTGGGCGACGAAGCGTGCGCCCCCGTGCACAGTGATTTCGACGGATTTTGCGCCGCCTCGGTGCGCGCGCGGCTCACGATGCCGCCCTTCGAGCTGGGTAAAGCCGGGCAACAGCCGACCTCGCGTTATGCGCCGCATCCACTGTAATGACTATTACGTATCGACACCAGACTCGACGGCGCTGTCCGCGCGCCTGACGGCGTGGATTTTTCACCACGAAGGCACGAAACCCCGAAGGGGTTTTTGAATGCGATATCTCTGGTGTGCCGATGTGCGGCCCGGCCGGTGAAATCACCCTTCGGGACTTCGGGGCGTCGTGATGAAACAGCGGAATTGCGCCCACACGATGGCCGGTCGCCGGCAACCGCTCAGCCGTCCAACGTCAGCGATAACAACGTACAGCCAACCCTCCCCGGATCGGAAACCGCCCGGATTGTGCTGAAAGTGTACTTGGAAAATATCTTACTTTGCTACAAGCGTACCTGTCGCAAAGCAGGCAGCGGGTCAGCAACAAGCGGACCCCGGCTTGCCGCGAAACAGCGCGAATGGGGGCGTGCCAAGGCCGCGAAAACAGCGCCGCCCTCCCCGGCAGGCATCGCTTCACCGCACGCCGACACACCGCCCCGCCGTCGCCATTTTTGCCGCTGACCCGATCCAAAGCCCTCACCACGGATCGATATACGGATACTTCTTGCCCGTCCGCGGCGGCACCGGCGGCAGGCGCCGCAGACCACTGGCGATCCAGCTCCGTGTCTCCGCCGGATCGATCACGTCGTCGATCCCGCCGCCGGCCGTGGCGTTGACCGCCTTCGCGACGTCATAGGCGCGCGCCACCCGGGCATCGAATTCCGCCCGCCGCGCGTCGGGATCCTCGATCGCCATCAGTTCCTTGCGATAGCCCAGCTTGACCGCGCCCTCGATGTTCATGCCTGCGAACTCGGCGGTGGGCCAGGCGACGGTGAAGAACCCCACCAGCGAGCCGGCGCCCAGCATCGCCTGTGCCCCGAGCCCGTAGGACTTGCGCACCACGACGCTGAAGAACGGCGTCGTCAGGTTGGCTCCGGCGTTGAACAGCCGGACGCTGTGGCGCACCAGCGCGGTGCGTTCCACCTCGGGTCCCACCATGATGCCCGGACAGTCGATCAGGCTCAGCACCGGGATATCGAACGCATCGCAGAGCTGCATGAAACGAGCGGCCTTGTCGGCGCCATTGGAGTCGATCGCGCCGGCCAGGTGGTGCGGGTTGTTGGCGATCACCCCCATCGGGCGGCCCTCGACGCGGATGAACGCG
>DATAZJ010000175.1:0-2394 GCA_036272115.1 Rhodopila sp.
GCCTCCGGCCAGAAATTCGGCGACGAGAAAAACCCGCTGTTGGTGTCGGTGCGCTCCGGCGCCCGGGTGTCGATGCCGGGGATGATGGATACCGTGCTCAATCTCGGCCTGAATGACAAGACCGTCGAGGGGCTGGCGAAAGCCGCCTCGGATGAGCGGTTCGCCTGGGATTCCTACCGGCGCTTCATCCAGATGTATGGCTCGGTGGTGCTAGGGGTCGATCACCACCAGTTCGAGGAAATTATTGAGTTCGCCAAGCTGGAAGCCGGTGTGACCGAGGACACCGGCCTGTCCGCCGCCGACTGGCGCCGGGTGGTTGCCGCCTACAAGGATCTCGTCGCCAAGGAGACCGGCAAACCGTTCCCGACCGAGCCTCACGCGCAGCTTTGGGGCGCGATCGGCGCGGTTTTTGGTTCGTGGATGAACCATCGCGCGATCACCTATCGCCGTTTGCACGACATCCCGGCCGAGTGGGGCACCGCGGTCAATGTCCAGGCCATGGTGTTCGGCAATATGGGCAATGACTGCGCCACCGGTGTGTGTTTCACCCGCGACCCTTCGACCGGCGAGAACATGTTCTACGGTGAATATCTGGTGAACGCCCAGGGAGAGGACGTTGTGGCGGGCATAAGGACGCCGCAGCCGTTGTCGAACTCGGTCGCCCGCGACAGCGAAATCGCACTGGAAACCGCCATGCCGGCAGCCTACGCTGAGCTGATGGCGGTGCGGCAAACGCTCGAAAAGCATTACCGCGACATGCAGGACATCGAGTTCACCATCCAGCGGCACAAGCTGTTCATGCTGCAAACCCGCAACGGCAAGCGGACCGCAGCCGCATCGCTGCGTATGGCGGTCGAGATGGCGCACGAAGGCCTGATCGATCGGCCCGAGGCAGTGCGACGGGTCAACCCGTCCTCGCTGGACCAGTTGCTGCATCCTATGCTGGATCCGAAGGCGCCGCGCACGATGCTGGCCAAAGGCCTGCCGGCCAGCCCAGGAGCCGCATGCGGTGCCGTAGTGTTCAGCGCCGACGAGGCCGAAAGCCGGGCGCTGAAAGGCGAGGCGGTCATCCTGGTGCGCCAGGAAACCAGCCCCGAGGACATCCATGGCATGCACGCCGCCCGCGGCATCCTGACCACGCGCGGCGGCATGACCAGCCACGCGGCAGTGGTGGCGCGCGGTATGGGCCGGCCCTGTGTTGCCGGAGCCGGCAGCATTGTTGTCGATTACGGCGCGCAGACTCTGTCCAGCGCAGGCAAGACTGTGAACGCCGGCGAAATCATAACGCTGGACGGCGCCGCGGGCGAAGTCTTCGTCGGCAGCGTGCCGATGATCGAGCCGGCAATGTCCGGAGATTTCGGCACCTTGATGGAATGGGCCGATGCCTGCCGCCGTATGGGTGTGCGCGCCAACGCGGAGACGCCTCTGGATGCTGAAACCGCTCGGAAATTCGGCGCCGAGGGCATCGGCCTCTGCCGCACCGAACACATGTTCTTCGATCCGGAACGTATCGGTGTCGTGCGGCAGATGATCATGGCAAGTTCAGTGGGCGACCGGCGCGATGCGCTGAGCCGGTTGCTGCCGTTTCAACGCGACGATTTCCACCGGCTGTTCAGCATCATGACCGGACTGCCGGTAACCATCCGCCTGCTCGACCCGCCGCTGCACGAATTCCTGCCGCATACCGAGCCGGAGATGGAGGAAGTGGCGCAGGCGATGGGCGTCGACCTGGAAACCATCCGCCGCCGCGGCACCGAACTCGCCGAAGCCAACCCCATGCTGGGCCATCGCGGCTGCCGGTTGGGCATCTCGTTCCCGGAGATCTACGAGATGCAGGCGCGTGCGATCTTCGAGGGCGCGATCAAGGTCGCCAAGGAAACCGGCGCCGCGCCGCATCCGGAAATCATGATCCCGTTGATCGCCACCAGGAAAGAATTGGAAATCACGCGGGCTCAGGTCGATGGCGTGGCGAAGGCGGTGTTTGCCGAGACCGGCACGACGATCGATTACAGCGTCGGCACGATGATCGAGCTGCCTAGGGCGGCGATGCTGGCGGATCAGATCGCCGAACTGGCGGACTTCTTCAGTTTTGGCACCAACGACCTGACGCAGACGGTGTTCGGGCTGTCGCGCGACGACGCCGGAACGTTCCTGCCGCATTACGTTGATCTGGGGATTCTGCCGAAGGACCCGTTCGTTTCCATCGATGTGGAGGGCGTCGGCGAGATGGTGCGCATTGCCTCGGAAAAGGGGCGCGCGACGAAGAATGGTTTGAAGCTGGGGATTTGCGGCGAGCATGGCGGCGATCCGGCCTCGATCGCGTTCTGCGAGACGGTGGGGTTGGATTATGTGTCGTGCTCGCCTTACCGGGTGCCCGTGGCAAGGCTGGCAGCG
>DATAZJ010000176.1:0-3480 GCA_036272115.1 Rhodopila sp.
CCATGAGTTCCATCGAGGTGAAACTGAGGGCGATGATGCGCATGGCGTTGATCATCTCCGACCTTGTGCGGGCGCCGTAGGAGTCCAGTGTTTCAAGGACTTCCTGCCGAGCGAGGTCGAAATCGGAGGTGAGGGGGAGGAAATAGGGGAGGAGGTAGGTGATCAGGCGTTCCCGGAAGGGGCTGTAGGACGGGGGTATCGGCATCGGTTGGGGTCCGGGCTTGTTTATGGTTTGTTCTTAGCGGAAAGAGAGGGGTAAAGCAAGAACAAAATGAACGCTTGGGTTGTGTGGAGGGTTGGCGGAGCCGAGAATCAGGGGACCAGAAGGATACGCCCCTGGACGCCTTTTCGCTCCTGCAGGACATGCGCCTTGGCCGCTTCGGCCAACGGTATCAATTGGCGGGAAGGCGGCTTTACCGCGCCGAGCCGCAACCACTCCGCGAGTGCTGCTATCGCGTGACGAAGCGCCTGTCCGTCCAGGCTTTCCGATGAATATCCGGTCAGCGTGACCGGGTGTATCAGGTCGTAAGCATCGAAGCTGACCTTGTCACCCCGCCGCGGCACCGACCAGCGACAGCACGCCGCCCGGCCGGAGCGGGATGGGCGCATGAAGGGGGTTGCCCGCTGGGGGCTATTCGTTCATGTCCTGATGGACTTCGATGACGTTGCCCTCGGGATCGTAAAAGAAGATCTGATACCAGCCGTTCATCGCCCACTGGCCATAATCGGAATAGGGAATGTTCCGGTCATCAAGCCGTTTCTTGAACGCTGCAATGTCATCGGTACGGAACGCGATGTGACCGCGTTCGAGCGGATTGACGACGTTGTTGGTACGGAACCCGACGCCGAGATCCGTCGTCGCCAGGTGGAACTGGGTCTGACCGTCGGTCACGAAGGAGACCGGGGCGGTATAGCCTTGCCCGGTGTCGCGTGACGCGCTGCTCAACGATGGTTCGGGTTCCAGGTCCAAAACGGAACGATAGAATGCCTCCAGCCCCGAGACGTGCTTCGAGCAGAGGTTCAGATGGTGCAGCTTGATTTTCATGCGTGCTTCCTACGAAGGGCGGTATCAGCCTCGGCGTTCGCGGAACAGCCCCAGTTTCTCCTGCGCGGTGCGGTCGGAGTAGCCGAACAGGACCAGGTCGGTATCGGCTTGCAGGACGAGTTCGCGCCAGGACGGGACGACCAGGGTGTCGCGGGCCTGTAGTGCGATGTCCTTGCCGTCGACGCGGGCGGAGCCGCTTCCTTCGACCACCACGAACACCGTGCCGTCGGTTGAGGCCCGCGGGCGCGAGGTAAATCCGCCTGGCAGCAGGCGGACGTGGGCCGAGATCGTCGGCATCACGGCGCCGCCGTCGGCGGGGTTGGTGAATTCCAGTGCGTGGCCGAAATGAGGGTCGGGATCGCCGGTACGGGACAGGGTGTGCAGGCTGTCTCGCCACTCGGGGTAGGGGTAGTGGAACAACGGCTGGCTTCCGGGGCGGCGGTCGGTGGCGGTGCCTCGCATGGGACGAAGGTTTCTGCCGTAACGAGACGATGTGTCGCCGGGCGGAACGGTTTCAGGGTGGGCAGATTCGGGAAGATGTTCGGCGAAGCTGGCGTCGAAATGCAGCACGGTGGGGATGTCCAGGCCGTCCAGCCAGATCATTGGTTGGGCCGAGGTGTTGCCGTGGTCGTGCCATTGCCAGCCGGGGGTCAGGACCAGGTCGAAGGGGCGCATGATAGCTTTCTCGCCATCGACGGCGGTGAAGGCGCCTTCGCCCTCCATCACGAAGCGCAGGGCGCATTGGGCGTGGCGGTGGCAGGGGGCGATTTCGCCGGGCAGGATCAGTTGCAGGCCGGCGTAGAGGCTGGATGTGGCGCAGGACGAACCGGGCAGGCCGGGATTCTCCATGATCAGCACGCGACGTTCGGCCTGGGCGGCACTGATCAGGTCGCCGGCGCGCAGCAGGTAGTCACGGGCCTCGGCGTAGCGCCAGCGATGCACCTGGGCGGGGGAACGTGGCTGCGGCGTGACCAGCGCGCCGAGGACCTCCCACAGCGGATACAGGCTGCGCGGCTGCATTTCCGCGTACAGCGCCTTCAACTGGGTGGTGGCGTCGTTGCTGAGGACCGCGGACATGGCGTGTTCCTTTATGCGGGGTAGATCAGGCTGTTCGGGATCATTTCTGAGTCAAATACGACGATCCGTTCCTGGAAGCGGAGGCGGTCCTCGTCGGGGACGATGAGGTCGTGGCAGGCGGCGGACAGGACGATGTCGGTTTTCTTGTCGATCAGGGTTTGCACCACCAGCAGGTTGTGGCGGGTGCGGACGCTGTCGCCGTCGCGGGAGACGATGCGCAGCGGGCCGGGGAAGCGGCGGTAGTAGCGTGGCGCGTACATCTGGGTCTTGGTGACGCCCATGACCCGGTCGATCAGCATGCCTCGGCTTTCGGCGAAGATCGTCGACAGGGTGTAGCCGGCTTCGAAGTTTTCGCGGGGGATGACGCGGTAGAGGCAGTTTTCGGTGAAGAAGGCGGGCCATTCCTCCAGCCGCACGTCGTCCAGGACGGTGTAGTAGTCGTCGTAGAAATCGCGCAGGGCGTCGCGGTCGATCATGGCACGTTCATCACTTCGCGCCAGTAACGATACATGCCGCGGATACCGACCTCGGTGACCATGTGCTCGACGCTTTCGATCTCGCGGCCACCCATGATGACCAGGCCGTCTTCGTTGGGGGAATTGGCAAAACCTTCCTGGCTCATGGCGATGATTTCGCCGTCGTCGGCGGACACGAAGCCGGCGGGGCCGAACAGGTTGGCCTGGCGGGTGCGCCGCAAGCGCATCTCCGGCGTGTCGTCGGCGTAGCCCCAATGGGTCCAGTGGAAGTCGAAGCCGCCGGGGCCGGTGGGCACGATGCTGCGGATGCTGAGCGAGTTGATGTTCTGTTGCAGCACCACGCTGGGGAACACGGTGATCATGCCGACGGCGTCGTCGTCGGGGAATTCCTTCACCACGTCCAGGATGCGCGGATCGGCGAGGCGGATGTCGTTCTTGAAGTTGCGCATGGTGGAGGTGACGTCGTTGACCTCCTGCTTGCCGGTGCGGCTGATCAGGATGCCGTGGCGGCCGGTGGGATCGACCTCGGTCGCTGATTTCTGATCGGCTCGGAACAGGCCGAAGGTGACGAAGAAGACGTGGAGGAGGGAGGCGTGGTAGGGGTCCTTGATGTTCTCCTGCATCAGCTTCCAGTTGCCGGGGATGTGCTGGCGGTTGTAGCCGAGGACTTCGAGTTTTCTTCCGTCGTAGACACGGGTGTAGTGCTGCCAGAAACGTTCGCCGAGGTATTCCCGGAACGGTGGCGTATCGTCGGAGAAGGTGGCCCAGACCAGGCCGTTGACGACCTCCACCCGCAGTTTGCGCAGGCTGTGGTTTTTGGGGTCGAAATCGGCGGGCATGCCGCCCTGACCGCGGACGCCTCGGCGGAACGGGGCGCCTTGC
>DATAZJ010000177.1:0-6882 GCA_036272115.1 Rhodopila sp.
GTTCGACGTCGCCACGTTCGTCGCGTTCGGGGCGGCGCATATCGGCATCTGCGGCGCCGACGTGCTGATGGAGTTCGACTACCCCGAGGTCTATGCGCCGCTGGATCTGGGCATCGGCAAGTGCCGGGTCTCGGTCGCGGAACCCGCGGAGACGGCGGGGACGGACGATCCGTCGCGCTGGTCGCAGGTGCGGGTTGCCTCGAAGTATCCCAATATCGCGCGGCGGCATTATGCCAGCCGCGGCATCCATGCCGAGGTAGTGCACCTGAACGGCGCCATGGAGTTGGCACCCGGGCTGGGGCTGTGCCGGGTGATCGTCGACCTGGTGCAGACGGGGTCCACGCTGAAGGCAAACGGGCTGGTGGAGACCGAGGTGATCGCCGATGTGACCAGCCGGCTGATCGTCAACCGGACGGCGTTGAAGACTCAGCCCGAGGCGGTTGGGGCTTGGATCGCTCGTTTTCGGGCGGCTTTGGAGCGGGCTGCCTAGCAGGACTTGTCATTGTACGCGGCGGTTGGGTCGGTCTTGGTGCCGCTGTCATTCAGGGCGGTGGATGTGGTCGTCGTACCGCTGCTTGGCATCTGCCCGTTCGCTGCCTGAGTGGGTGTAAGGCCAGGGATTCTTTAACACGGAGACCGCCGGAAGGCCACGAAGGGCCACGAAGGGCCACGAAGAAGTAAGTCGAAGCGAGGCGGGGTAAGATGCGTCAATAGGGCCGGACGGATGTGACGACCGACCGTGATTGCCGGTCCAATGATGCATTCGATTTGCTCCCGATGGCGCGGCGGCAAAGCTCCGTGGCGCTTCGTGGTCCTCCGGCTGCCTCCGTGTTGAGGATGAAGGAAGACTCGACGAACGCTCGGGTTCCGCCCTACGCCCGTACATCGGGACGCAATTTCCGCCACCCTGTCCAAGTGCGAGTAGCGAACCTTGCTGCTCCTCTGTTGGCTATATCATTCCGAATCAGGACTGAATATTTGCCCGGAACTCTGGTTTTTCCTTTCCAAGCAAAGGCTGGCTGCCGTCCGCAGGACAGTGAGAGGCCGGTGTGTAGGTTCCGGCCGTGCGGGTCCTCACTCACCGGGACGTCGTTTCAGATTAAATTGTCATTCGCCAGCGCCGCGGCGAGGTGATCGGCGAGCGCGCGGACCTTGGCCGAGGGGCGTGGTCCAGCAGGGAAGACGGCATGGACGTCGGTTGGCTCCAGCACCTCGTGGTCCAGCACGCGCACCACGTCGCCCGCCGCCAGTTCCGCCCGGCACATCCAGGCGGAGGCGACGGCGATGCCCAAGCCGGCTTTGACGCAAGCGATCACGCCCTCACCGGAGGCGATGCGCACCCGCCCGTCGACATCGACCGGCACGAACTTGCCGCCTCGGCGGAAGGCCCAGCCCTGGCGTGACGCGCCGCCGGGCCCGAACACGCAGTCATGCGACGACAAATCGGCCAGTGTCTGAGGGGTGCCGCGTTCCCGGAGGTAGGCGGGTGCGGCGACCACCAGCCTCGGGGCGGTGGCGAGGCGGCGCGCGCCGAAGCCGGAATCGGACAATCGACCGAGGCGGATCGCCATGTCCACGCCGTCGAGGACCAGGTCCTGGCGGCTTTCGGACATCATCATCTCGATCTTCAGCAGCGGATGCGCGGCGAGGAAGCTTGGCAGCAGCGGGACGACCTCCCGCGTGCCGAAGGTCACCGACATCGCCACGCGGATGGTGCCGTTGAGGCTGTCGACGCCGCGGGCGGCATCCTCGGCTTCCTCCAGGTCCCGCAGAACCTGGCGCGCACCGCCGAGGAACACCTGGCCGGCGTCCGTCGGCACCACGCGACGGGTGGTCCGCAGCAGCAGCCTGGCCCCGAGCCGGGCTTCCAGGTCGCCGATGATGCGGGAGACGGAGGGTTGCGACAGCCCAAGTTCCCGAGCGGCTCGGGAGAAATTGCCGCTTTCGGCGGCGCGAACGAAGACGGTGAGTTCCTGCAGGCGGTCGGTCATTTGCCGCGTAGATAAATCATGTCCGTCTCGGCGGGATAGTCCCGGCGGTCCGGCGGGCACATGTGAATGGCAAGGCGATGCTGTCGCCACATTTTCAGGGGACCGAACATGACACTGCAAGACCGTCTTGATGCGTTCAGGGCCGACTTCGAGGGTGGCAAACTGGACCGCAAACCGCCGCCCGAGGTCATCGCCACGATGCACCGGGGGACGGCGGAGCTGATTGCCTCCGGCCAGGCGGAACGGGCGCGCAAGGCCGGGGACATGGCGCCGGTGTTCACGTTGAACGACCCGGACGGGCATCCGGTGCGCTCCGTTGATCTGCTGGCGCGCGGGCCGTTGATCGTCAGCTTTTATCGCGGCGTCTGGTGCCCGTACTGCAATATGGAACTGCAGGCGTTGCAGGCGGCGTTGCCGGAGATCGAGGCGCGCGGGGCAGGCCTGGTGGCGATTTCGCCGCAGAATCCGGTGAACAGCCGGAAATCGGTGCGGCAGAACGCGCTGGGGTTTCCGGTGCTGCACGACGCGGGTGGCTTGGTGGCGGAGGCGTTCGGTATCCGTTTCGCGCTGCCGGATTACCTGGTGGAGCTTTACAAGGGGTTCAAGAACGACCTGCCGGCGTTCAACAACGACCCGTCGTGGACGCTGCCGATGCCGGCACGGTTCGTGATCGGGGCAGACGGCGTGATCCGCTATGCGGAGGTGAACCCGGATTATACCCGGCGGCCTGATCCGTCCGAACTGCTGCCGGTGCTCGACGGCCTGCGGACGTCTCGGGCGGCCTGACTGTTCGGGCCGGCGCGTCGCGAGAGCCGATGACGCGCCGGTTCTGATCGGCTACAGACGGCGCATGATCCGTCTCAGCATCTCCGATCCCGCTTTCGACGCCCAGTTCGCGGCGTTGCTGTCCCAGGCCCGCGAAACCACCGAGACGGTGGATCGCGCCGTGGCCGCCATCGTGGCCGACGTCCGCGGCCGCGGTGATGCGGCGGTGATCGACTATACCGCCCGGTTCGACCGGATGGTGCTGACGGCGGACCGGCTGCGTGTGTCCGCGGCCGAGGTCGATGCGGCGGTGGCGGGGATCCCGGCCGACCTGGCGGCGGCGCTGGATCTGGCGGCGACACGGATCGAGGCGTTTCATCAGGCTCAGTTGCCGGCGGATCTGCGGATGACGGATGCGGCCGGGGTAACGATGGGCATGCGGTGGACCGCGCTGGATGCGGTCGGGCTGTACGTGCCGGGCGGCAAGGCGGCGTATCCGTCTTCCGTGCTGATGAACGCAATCCCGGCGCGGGCGGCAGGCGTGTCTCGGATCGCGATGTGCGTGCCGACACCGGATGGGGTGCTGAACCCGCTAGTGCTGGCGGCGGCTCGACGCGCGGGGGTTTCGGAGATTTACCGGATCGGTGGGGCTCAGGCGGTGGCGGCGCTGGCTTACGGCACGGCGTCGATCGCGGCGGTGGACCGGATCGTCGGGCCGGGGAACGCGTATGTGGCCGAGGCGAAACGGCAGGTGTTCGGCCGGGTCGGCATTGATTCGATCGCCGGACCGTCGGAGGTGGTGGTGGTGGCGGATGCGGCGAACGATCCGCGGCTTGTGGCGGTGGACCTGCTGGCGCAGGCGGAACATGACGAGGCGGCTCAGTCGATCCTGATCACCGATGATGCGGGGTTCGCGGATGCGGTGGTGGCGGCGGTGGCGGCGGAGTTGCCCACCCTGCCCCGCTCGGCGATCGCGGGGGCGAGTTGGGATGCGCATGGGGCGGTCATCGTGGTGGAGAATTGGGACCAGGCGGTCGGGTTGGTGGACCGGCTGGCGCCCGAACATCTGCAGCTGATGGTGCGCGATCCGGAGGCGATGTTTGCGCGGGTGCGGCATGCGGGGGCGGTGTTCCTGGGGGCGTTTTGTCCCGAGGCGGTGGGCGATTACGTCGCCGGGCCGAACCATGTGCTACCCACGGGACGGACGGCCCGGTTTGCGTCCGGGCTGTCGGTGTTCGATTTCCTGAAGCGGACGACGTTCGTGTCGGCCACGAAGGGGGGGTTGGACGCGATCGGACCGGCGGGGGTGGCGCTGGCGGAGGCCGAGGGGTTGCAGGCGCATGCGCGGAGTATTGCGTTGCGGCTGGGTGGGTGAGGCCCTTCGCAGCGTCCTCCGGTTCTTGAATTCCGACACAGGTGTGGCTACATTTGTGAATGGTATTCGAATGGGACGAGACCAAGCGAGAGGTTAATCGCGACAAGCACAAGCTTGACCTGATCGATGGTCAATACCTGTTCGATGGTCGCCCTGTCGTCAGCTTCCCGTCATCACGCGGCGATGAAGCCCGTTTCGTGACGGTTGGACCGATCGGTCCGAAATTCTATGCCGTCGTGTGGACTGAGCGCAGTGGTGCCACGCGGCTGATCTCATTCAGGAGGGCGCGGGATGGCGAAGAAAGAGCGTATCGTGCGCGCTTCGGCTGAGGCGATACAGGCGATGCGCGACCATGGCGAAAGCCGCTCCGACTGGCACGCGGCCGAAGGGCTGAGCCAGGCGGAGGTCGAGCGACTCGCCGAGGAAGACGACGGTCCTTTGCCGGATGGTTGGGAGACCACCGTGGAAATCGGCGTGCCGGAACCGGCGACACCGGTCCATATTCGTCTGGATTCCCACGTGCTGCGCTGGTTCAAGGCCAGCGGTCCCGGCTATCAGACCCGGATCAACGCCGTCCTGCGTTCATTCGTCCAGGCGCGCGAACGTGCCGAGACCGTGGAGCGCAAATCAAAATAGCCGCGCTTGCCCGTTGGGCGCGATCAGTGCATTCCCTCCGTAGGAGGAAATTGCAATGCCAGACACTGAGCCCGCCGCATGAGCCAGGAAATCCGCCTGCTGTCTACCAGCGCGATCCTTGGCTACGGGTTCCCCGAGGCCTCGCTGCAGGCGGGTCTCGATCGTCGGCCGGATGTGATCGGCGTGGATGGCGGCAGCGTCGATCCGGGGCCGCATTACCTGGGGTCGGGCAAGCCGTTCTGTTCCCCCATCGCGATCCGGCGCGATTTGCGGCTGATGCTGAACGCGGCGGTGCGGGCGGGGATTCCGCTGGTGATCGGGACGTGTGGCGGGGCTGGCGGGGCGCCGCATCTCGACCTGGTGGCCGGCATGGCGCGGGAGATCGCCCGGGAGGACGGGCTGCACTTCAAGATGGCGCTGATCCAGGCCGAACAGGACAAGGCGTCGTTGAAGCGACGTGTCGCGGCGGGCCGGGTGACTCCGTTGGTTCGGCAGCCGGTGTTGACGGATGCAACGATCGACGGTTCCAGCCGCGTGGTGGCGATGATGGGGCCGGAACCGTTCGTTACGGCCCTGGATGCCGGGGCGCAGGTGGTGCTGGCCGGGCGGGCGAGCGATCCGGCATCGTGGGTGGCGGCGGCGACGCGGGCGGGGCTGCCCCCTGCCCCGGCCTGGTATGCCGGCAAGATGCTGGAATGCGGGGCCACGCCGTCGATCCCGAAGGGACACGACTGCCTGTTCGTTACGGTACGCGAGGACCATGTCGAATGCGAGCCGACCAATCCGGCGCGTCGTTGCACGCCGCTGTCGATCGCCAACCACTCGCTACATGAAAACAGCAGTCCGATCCACCATATCGAGCCGGGCGGCATGCTTGACACATCCGATTGCCGGTTCGAGGCGGTCAGCGACCGTGCGGTGCGGATATCCGGCATGCGGTGGAATCCGGCGGAGCGGTATACAGTTAAGCTGGAAGGCGTCGCGCTGGCCGGGTACCGGTCGGTATGCGTCTGCGGCACGCGCGATCCGCTGCTGATCGGGCGGCTGGACGATTTTATCGCCATTGTCCGTGGTGAGGTTGCTGCGAAAGCGGCGGCGTTCGGTGCATCTCCGGATAGTTACCAGCTTGGCATTCGTGTCTACGGACGTGATGGCGTCATGGCCGCTCGGGAACCGTTGCGCGATATGATTCCGCATGAGTTGGGGTTTGTTCTGGAAGTCGTTTCCCAGGTGAGCCAGGAAATGGCCAGCGCCGTTCTGGGCATGGCTCGGACCAACATGCTGCATACCGATTTTCCGGGCCGGTTGTGCCGGGAGGGCAACATGGCATTCCCGTTCTCACCTTCGGACATCGAAGTCGGACCGGTCTACCGGTTCAGTGTGTATCACGTCGCCGAACTGGACGATCCGGTGGAGCCGTTCCCCATTCATTATGAGGCGTTGTGACATGGCGCTGCTGAAAGATGTCGCGAAAGTCTGCAAGAGCAAGAACGCCGGGCCGTTCGAACTGACCGTCGATGTGGTTTTCGAGGATGCCGAGACGTTTCGGCGGGTGAAGGCCACCGGGGTGCTGTGCGCGGCGCTGTTTGCTCGGTTGTATAATGTGCCTGAGGCGCATGTGTTGTTTACCCCATATGACGCGGCGTTCGCGTTCAAGGCGACGTTTCCCCGGCTGGTACCGGCCGGGGATTTTGGCGATACCGATGTTTATGGCTGTCAGCAGCATGCTCCGCTGCTGGATGTCGAGATTCCGGAGACGACACGATGAACCGCATGATGACCCTGGTTGCGTTCCTGCAGGCGCAGAATTGTTCCAATCTGCCGGGTTCCTGGCGGCATCCATCCAGCATGATGGATTTCACCTCGCCGGAATATTACCAGCGTATCGCCCGCACGTTGGAGGATGGCAAGATCCAGTTGGCGTTCTTCGACGATCGCCTGGCGATGCCCGATCTATACACTGGTCAGCACGCCGAGGCTGTGGGTGCGGGTGTGCGGGTGGTGAAGATGGACCCGTCGACGATCCTGATGGCAATGGGCATGGCGACGTCGAAGTTGGGCTTGGGAACGACGTATTCTACCACCTATTATGAGCCGTATCACGTGGCGCGTGTG
>DATAZJ010000178.1:0-5018 GCA_036272115.1 Rhodopila sp.
TACAGCGGGAAACACTAACGCCGGCTTAACGCCGCGCTTTGTCCGTGCCGCCGCACCCGATCATGTCCTATAACCGCCGTGTCCACGCTGCGGGAAAGGAGACATCCATGCCGACCAGACACTGGGACAAGTCCAGGATGCCGTCCCGCCACGTAACAGTCGGGCCAAGCCGAGCACCGCATCGCAGCTACTATTATGCAATGGGCCTGACCGAGGAGGAGATCGACCAACCTTTCATCGGCGTCGCCACCTGCTGGAATGAGGCCGCGCCTTGCAACATCGCGCTCAGCCGCCAGGCGCAATCGGTGAAGAAAGGCGTCGCCGAACATGGCGGCACACCGCGCGAATTCACCACCATCACTGTCACCGACGGCATCGCCATGGGCCACCAGGGGATGAAGTCGTCGCTCGTCTCCCGCGACCTTATCGCCGACAGCGTCGAACTCACGGTGCGGGGCCACTGCTACGACGCCCTGGTCGGCCTGGCCGGCTGCGACAAATCCCTGCCCGGCATGATGATGGCGATGCTGCGCCTCAACGTGCCCAGCGTGTTCATGTACGGCGGTTCGATCCTGCCCGGGAAGTTCAAGGGCCGCGACGTGACGGTCGTCGATGTGTTTGAAGCGGTCGGCCAGCACGCCGCCGGCGCCATGTCCGACGAAGACCTGCACGAACTGGAATGCGCCGCCTGTCCCTCGGCCGGGGCCTGCGGCGGACAGTTCACCGCCAACACCATGGCGATGGTGTCCGAAGGCATCGGCCTCGCGCTCCCCGGGTCCGCCGGCGCGCCCGCACCGTATGAGGAGCGGGACCGGTTCGCGGTGGACTCCGGCCGAGCGGTGATGAACCTGATCGAGCGCAATATCCGCCCCCGCGACATCGTGACACTGAAATCGCTGGAGAATGCCGCCGTGCTTGTGGGCGCGACCGGCGGATCGACCAATGCCGGCCTGCATCTGCCGGCGATGGCGCACGAAGCCGGTATCCGCTTCACCATGGACGACGTGGTGGCGATCATGCGCCGCACCCCCTACATCGCCGACCTGAAACCCAGCGGCAAATATGTCGCATTCGACGTCCACACCGTCGGCGGCATTCCGGTCATCATCAAGGCCCTGCTGGACGGCGGCCTGCTGCACGGCGACTGCCTGACCGTCACCGGCAAGACCTTGGCTGAGAACCACAAGGACGTCGTCTTCCCCACCGATCAGGACGTGATCTACCCGGTCACCCGGGCGATTTCCCCGACCGGCGGCGTCGTCGGCCTGAAGGGCAGCCTGGCCCCGGACGGGGCGATCGTGAAGGTCACCGGCCTGCACGATCTGCGGTTCGAAGGGACCGCTCTGTGCTTTGACTCGGAGGAAGCAGCCTTCGCCGCGATCGACGCCCGCGCCTACAAAGCGGGCGACGTCATCATCATCCGCTACGAGGGTCCCAAAGGCGGCCCCGGCATGCGGGAGATGCTGTCCACCACCGGCGCCATCTATGGCCAGGGCATGGGTGAGAAAGTCGCGCTGATTACCGACGGCCGCTTCTCCTGCGCGACAAGAGGCTTCTGCATCGGCCATGTCGGACCCGAGGCAGCGGTCGGCGGCCCCCTCGCGCTGGTAAACAACGGCGACAAGATCGTCATCGACGCCGCCAAGGGCACGATCGACCTGATCGTCCCGGAGACGGAACTGGCTGCCCGCAAGGCCGCCTGGACACCGCGCAGAACCGACTACAACGCCGGCGCGATCTGGAAATACGCCCAACTCGTGGGACCCGCGCATCTGGGGGCCACGACACACCCCGGGGCCGCCGCCGAGACGCATTGCTATGCCGACATTTGACGTCGCCAAGGCAGGGAGACCGTTGCTCTCCCGTGGCGCAGGATCGCTTTCGCCCGCGCGATTGTCTATGTGCCGTGCCGCGCCCTAGTGGATACCCATATGGAAGACCTGCTTTTTCTCACCCAGCGTATTCCCTACCCGCCGACTAAGGGCGAGAAGATCCGTCATCTGCATATCCTGAGATATTTGTGCCGATTCTATAATGTTTATCTTGGCTGTCTTGTGGACGACCCGCGGGATCTTGAGCACGTCGAGACTGTCCGATCACTCTGCGCCGATTCCCATTTCGCCACGCTGGACCGCAAACGTGCCAAGATTTCGTGCCTCAGCGGCCTGCTGACCGGGCAGCCGCTCAGCGTCACGTTCTACCACGACAATGGTCTGGCGAATTGGATTCGCCGCGTGCTGACCGACATCAAACCAAGGTCCGTCTTCGTCTGTTCCTCCAACATGGCACCGTACGTCCTCGATACGGGACCGCGCTCCCCTGTTTTTCTGGTCGATCTGACTGACGTGGACTCCGAGAAATGGCGCGCCTACGCCGAAACCGGAACATTCCCTATGCGGTGGATACACCGTCGCGAATGGCGCCTGACCGCGGCGCTGGAAAGGCGCATCGCGCACGAGGCCGACTGGAGCACCTTCGTCTCGCCCGAGGAAGCCCAGTTTTTCGCCAGGCTGGTGCCCGAACACGCCGCCAAAATCCGAGCCGTCAGTAACGGCGTCGACCACACGTATTTCGACCCCGATTGGTCCGGTGCGGATGCCGATCCGCCCTACGATACCTCGTGCCCCAATTACGTCTTCACCGGCACGATGGACTACGCGCCCAACATCGGTGCCGTCACCTGGTTCGTCGCGGATATCCTGCCCCTGCTACGCCGCGTCGAACCCCGCTCCCAGTTCCATATCGTCGGCTCCAGCCCGTCGCCGGAGGTGCAAATTCTGGCAAAAACCCAGGGCGTATTCGTCACCGGCCGCGTACCGGATGTCCGCCCCTACGTCGCCCATGCCACCGCCGGCGTCGCCCCCATGCGCATTGCCCGTGGCATCCAGAACAAGGTGCTGGAGGCGATGGCGATGGCCAGACCCGTTGTCGTCACGCCTGACGCGCTGGAAGGGATTGCCGCGCAACCGAACACCGAAGTCATCGTGGCACCGGACGCCGTCTCCTTCGCCGCCGGTTGCCTGTTGGCGGCGGGTCCCCAGGGCGCCGCCATCGGCGCCGCCGCCCGCCGCCGCGTCCTTTCCGACTACGTCTGGGCCGAACGCCTCCGCGATTTCGATCCGCTGCTCGGCATCAACACCTCGGCAAGCCTTCAATTCACCCCAGCGGGAGTTGATTCATGATCGTCAGGTCCAGGGCACCCCTTCGACTCGGCCTCGCCGGTGGCGGCACCGACGTGTCGCCTTATTGCGACCAGTACGGCGGCGCGGTGCTGAATGCCACCATCGACATGTATGCCTACACGATCATCGAGCCCACCGACGACGGCAAGGTCATTTTCACCGCGTCCGACATCGACGGAACCTTCGAGGCCCCGGCGAACGACGCGCTGGAGATCGGCTATCCGCTGATTCTGCACCGGGCGGTCTACCGCCGCATTGTCCATCAATTCCACGGCGGCAAGCCTCTGTCCTGCCGCATCACCACGTTCTGCGACGCACCGCCCGGTTCCGGCCTAGGCACATCATCGACCATGGTCGTCTCGCTGGTCAAAGCGTTCGTAGAGTGGCTCAACCTCCCCCTGGGCGAATATGAGATCGCTCATCTGGCCTACGAGATCGAACGCATCGACGCAGGCCTAGGCGGTGGCCGGCAGGACCAGTACGCCGCGACTTTCGGCGGGGTGAACTTCATGGAATTCCTTGCCGATGAGCGGGTCATCGTCAATCCGCTGCGGATCAAGAACTGGATCCTGTCGGAGATGGAAACCTCCCTGGTGCTGTTCAACAGCGGCGTGTCGCGTTCGTCCGCCAGCATCATCCAGGAACAGACCGACAATCTGACCGCCAATGTCGGCACGACGCTGGAAGCGATGCACGACATCAAGGCCGACGCCTACGGCATGAAGGAAGGTCTGTTGCGCGGCGATTTCGACAAGCTCGCAGGATTCATGCGCAAATCCTGGGATGCCAAGAAGCGGCTGGCCAAGAGCGTCAGCAACGACGACATCGATCAGGTGCATGCGGCGGCGATGTCCGCCGGCGCACGGGCCGGCAAGGTCTCCGGCGCCGGCGGCGGCGGTTTCATGACCTTCCTGGTCGATCCGTCCCGCCGCGTCGACGTGATCCGCGCCCTGGGCCGCGAAGCAGGCAACGTCATGACCTGCCACTTCACCCGCCACGGAACCGAGGGCTGGAAAATCTTCTAGTGGTCCGATCCCGACAGAGGCATCCCCATGCGGTCGGGTGACTCGACCCACAAAATCAAGGGCTGGCTGTTCAGATTGGACGGCACTATCCGCCTGATTTGAGTCACTAGCGTGATCGCCTGAACTTAGTCCCCAGGAGCTACTCCATGCCAACGGACGACGCCGATTTCATCCAGTCTTATCTGACTGAATCAGTTGACGCTCTGACTGCGTTCCAGTCTGATCCGGCCTACCAACAAACCATGACCGCGATGGCGGACAGCATCGTCGTCGCCCTGCGCTCGGGCCGGAAATTGTTGATCGCCGGCAACGGCGGCAGTGCCGGCGATGCCCAGCATATCGCCGGCGAATTTATTTCCCGCCTGATGTACGATCGCGCCCCGCTCGCCGCGATCGCTTTGACCGTCGACACATCGGTGATCACCGCTACCGGCAACGATTACGGCTACGAGCACATCTTCGAACGCCAGGTACTCGGCCTAGGCCAGCCGGGGGACGTCTTTCTCGGCATCTCCACCTCCGGCAAATCTCCCAACGTCATCAGAGCCTTCGATGCGGCGCGTGATCAGGCGCTGATCTCGATCGGGTTCTGCGGCGCGGTTGGTGGTCCAATGCGCGACCGGTGCCAGCATCTGCTGGAAGCACCCTCCAGCAAGACCGCGATCATCCAGCAAATCCATATCGTCGCCGCGCACATCGTCTGCGCCCTGGTGGAACGAGCGATGTTCCCGCGCGGCGCGGCTTGAACCATGCCATCGGCCACAGTCCGCCAATGCGCCGTACTGATCGGCGGCCTCGGTACGCGGCTGGG
>DATAZJ010000179.1:0-2074 GCA_036272115.1 Rhodopila sp.
ATCCCCTCGCTGCTCAAATCCTTCCCATCCAGCGCCAGCTTGTAACGCCCCTTCGCCCCGAATTCGGACGCCGCGATATCCAACGCGATCCCCACCTGCTCCCCCGGCTTGAATCCTGCCTTCTCGATCGCCGAGACCAGCGTATCCAACGCCTGTTCGTTGCTGGAAAACGACGGCCACCAGCCACCTTCATCGGCCACCCCGGCAAGGCTCCCCGACGCCTCCATCAGCTTGCCCGCGGCGCGATAGACCTCCGCCGTCCAGTCCAACGCCTGGGCGAAGGTCTCCGCCGCCGGGCACATGACCATGAAATCCTGGATATCGACCCGCCGCCCGGCATGCGCGCCGCCGCCAAAAATCTGGATCTGCGGCAGCGGAATCAGCGTCGCATCCACCCCACCCAGATGCCGATACAACGGTTCCCCGATCGCCGCCGCCGCCGCATGCGACACAGCCATCGACACCGACAGCGTTGCATTCGCCCCCAGCTTGGACTTGTTCCGCGTCCCGTCCAGTTCGATCAGTCGCTCATCCAGCGCCTCCTGATCGTTCGCATCCATGCCCGCCACTGCTCGGGCGATGATCGAGTTCACATTCCCCACCGCCTTGGTGACGTCGTATCCGCCAAACGCCGTGCCGCCATCGCGCAAATCCAGCGCCTCCCCCGACCCTGTCGAGGCCCCCGCCGGCGCGATCGCCCGCCCCACCGCGCCGCCTTCCAGCAGCACGTCCGCCTCCACCGTCGGCCGCCCGCGGCTGTCCCACACCCGTCGGGCATGCACGTAAGCAATTGTCGTGTCGGTCATGCGTCAATTTCCTCTTTCCACGCCCCGGCCACATCGGCCAACCGATCCGGCGGATCGACCAGCAAGCGGCGAGCGACCCCACGCACCCTGTCACGGTCGACATCCCGCGTGATGTACTCGACCGGCGATTTCCCATCCACCCGAGCCAAAAACAACGCCGGCAACAAATGTGCCGCCCGAGCCTCCAGCGCTGCCGCCGGCTCCCACGCTACCAACGGCAAATAAGCCGCCACCATTGCCCGAAAACTATCCAGCAGAGCGCCCCGAACAGCCGGCACCCAAACGCATTTCAGCATCAGATGGTTCAGGCAGAATGCCAGATCGAATGCCGGATCGCCCCACCAGGCGCACTCCGCATCCAGGAATACCGGACCGTCCGGCCCACACAGGATATTCTTCGGACTGACATCGCCATGCACCAGCGCATGCTTGTTGCGCTGAGTCGTCTCGATCAGCACCCGCATCCTCTCCGCCAGATCGTGATGCGCCCGCCCGGTATGCAACAGATACGGCTCCAACCGGATGTCATAGAAGATCCCATCCGTGGGAAAGTCGGCCGCCAGCGAAGGATCTGCCGCCGTAGCCGCATGAATCCGCCCCAGCGCATCGGCAACCTGGGCCGCGAATCCAACATCAACCACGCCATCCCGCAGCAGCGCCTTCCACAGCGGATACCGATTCGCCGGCAGATACGCCATCGCCAGCGTGCCCGTAACCTCATCCTGCCCCAGCAACGCCGGCGAGGCCCCCGGGACCGCCGCACCGGCAACCTGCATCCAGCGCGCCTCGTACAAATTGCGCTCCACCGGCGCCTGCCAATCAGCGTTCACCCGCAGCTTCGCCAACGCCCGCTTGATACAGATCGGCCCGCTCGGCAGATCGATCCGCCAAATGTCGGACGACACGCCCCCGGTCAGCCTCTGCCCACGCGGATTCGCACCAATCAGCAGGTGCATCCGGTCCAGCGCATCCAGAATGTCTTTTGGCGGCGTTTCCATCGGTTATCCAGCCTACCGCGCCTGGCGACGGCGCGAAACCGGCATGGTCCTTCTATCGAAACCCGCCTGGTCCGGCTACATGGAACCCCGCAAGCGCCTGACCACGATGGGACGATCGACGATTTCTGTACCCGGCTTCGAGGCTGAACGACCGCGGGCGGCGTCGATGGCGACGCCCGGCCGGCGGTTCCTGCTGATCGCGGTCGCGCTGTCCGTCGGTGTTCACGTAGCCGCCGCCCTGCTCATCATTTTCCTGCCCCGCGCTTTCCC
>DATAZJ010000180.1:0-1945 GCA_036272115.1 Rhodopila sp.
ATGGTCGGAGGAAGTGCGGCGTCTGCAGGACCTGCCGCGGGCGATCCATCGTGCGGTGAAAACCGCGCTGGCGCCGCCGACGGGGCCGGTGTTCCTGTCGCTGCCGGGCGATATCCTGACCGACAGCGCCGACCTGGACCTAGGGTCAGCCAGCCGCGTGGCCACGGGGATCCGGGGTGATGCTGGCGCGATCGAACGGGCGGCCGCGATCATCGCCAAGGCGCGCAGTCCGGTCATCATCGCCGGCGATGCCGTGCCGCAGGGCCATGCGCTTCAGGAACTGGTCGCTTTCGCCGAAGCGCTCGGTGCGCCAGTCTACGATGAGGGCATGGCGAGCAGAGCAATGTTTCCGTCCTCGCATCCGCTGTATCGCGGTGCGCTGGTGCGGTTGCCGGAAGCGATCAGCGGCATGCTGATGCAGCACGATCTGCTGGTTTCGATCGGCGCCGACCTGTTCACGCTGTCGTTGCCGGGTGAGGTTGAACCGATGCCGGAAGGTTTTCCGGTCGTTCACCTCGATACCGATCCGTGGGAACTGGGGAAGAACTATCCGGAGGCGGTGTCGATCCTGGGTGAGCCGAAGGTGACGCTTCCCGAGTTGACTGAGGCCGTGCAGCGGGCCCGCTCAGCCGCCGAATCCGAGGCAGCGCTCAAGCGGCTGCAGCATGTGAAGGCGGAGGGCGCCGCCAGCCTGCACAAGCTGCACGCGATGGCGGATGCGCTCGCGGAACGGCATCCGATCCATCCGCTGGCGCTGATGCAGGCGATCGGGCGGTTGTTGCCGGACGACGCGGTGGTGATCGATGAAACGGTTTCGTCCGGCAACGGTTTGCGGCGGTTTCTGAAAAGCGATGATGCGCAAAGCTTCTACGGTCTGCGGGGCGGCGGCATCGGCTGGGGGCTGCCGGCGGCGATCGGGGTGAAACTGGCGCTGCCGGATCGGCCTGTCGTGGCGCTGATCGGCGACGGATCGGCGATGTACACGATCCAGGGACTGTGGACGGCGGCGCGTGAAAACCTGAGGATGGTCTTCGTCATTATCAACAACTATTCGTATCGTATCCTCAAGCAGCGGACCAACGCGATGAAGGGGCTGGCAGCGCAGGCCGATAATTATGTCGCGATGGACCTGGACAAGCCGCGGGTCGATTTCGTCTCGGTCGCGCGTGGCCTGGGGCTCACCGCGCACAAGGCCGCGACATTGGCCGATCTGGGCGACCTGCTGGAACAGGCGCTGGCCAAGGATGGGCCGACGCTGATCGATGTCGAGGTGGATCGGTCGTGGAAACCGGTCTGAGGCAGGAAAAGGGGAAACGGACATGGCGCGTTTGGCTGGACGGAAAATCCTGATCACCGGCGGGGCGTCCGGCATCGGCCGGGCGACCGCCTCGCTGTTCCGGCAGGAGGGCGCGGCTGTCGCCGTGCTGGACCGCGCTGCCGGCGCCTGGGACGGCGCTTTCGCCCAGGTCGATGTTGCCGATCCGGCCTCGGTTCAGCAGGCGGTGCGGGCGGCTGAAGCCGCACTGGGCGGTCTGGACGGGGTGGTGAACGCCGCCGGCATCTTCTCGGCGGCGGGGCTGGCGGACACCACGGCCGATCTGTTCAGCCGGACGCTGGCGGTCAACCTGATGGGGACGTTTCTGGTCGTCCAGGCCGCCGCGCCGATCCTGCTGGCGTCCGGTTCGGCGGCCACGATCGTCAATATCGGATCGGGAGTCGGCATTACGCCGACCGGTCCCGGCAGTACCGCCTATGTCGCGTCCAAAGGGGGCGTCATCGCCATGACCAAGGCGCTGGCGATGGAACTGGCGCCGACCGTCAGGGTCAACGTCGTGTGTCCTGGCGCGGTGGATACCCCGATGACGCAGGGCTTTTTGCGCGATGCGAGCGGAGCGGTGGATCCGGCGCTGGCCAATCGTTACGCCCTGCGACGGCCGGCGGCACC
>DATAZJ010000181.1:0-11322 GCA_036272115.1 Rhodopila sp.
GCTGACAATATGCATCCAATATGTTAACAGCGGCCGCATGAGTTTCGTTCCATCCGTCACGCGCCGCCTGCTGTTGCGCCGTTTCGCGGCAGGATCGTCGGTGTTCGGCACCTTCATGCTGCCCCCCGCCATAGACGACGCGATGGCCGCCAGGCCGCGCCACCACAGACACCTGCCCGTCCACCACCACGACTCGCTGGGCGCCCGGCCGCCGGCACCGCTGGTCATGCTGGACCCGGGCCATGGCGGCAAGGATCCGGGCGCGATCGGCGTCTCCGGCACCTATGAAAAGCAGGTGGCGCTGGCCACCGCCCTGGAACTGAAACGACAGTTGGAGGCCGATGGCCGCTACCGCGTCGCGCTGACCCGCGCCCGGGACATCTTCATTCCGCTCGACGACCGGGTGGAGCGGGCGCAGCGGCATGGCGCGTCGCTGTTCGTCTCCATGCACGCGGACTCGCTGACGGACCACGCGGTGCGCGGCGCCTCGGTCTACACTCTGGCCCCGACAGCATCCGACGCGCAGACCGCCGCCCTGGCACGATCCGAAAACAGCGCCGATCGCTTCATCGGCAAACATTGGCAAGGCACCTCGCCGGAGGTCTCACGCATTCTCGCCAGCCTGGTGCGGGAGGAGACGCGGACCGATTCCGGCCGGATGGCGCGCTCCCTGGTGGGCAGCCTGGATCAGGATCTGCCGATGCTGCCCAATCCCGACCGCCATGCCGGATTCGTCGTGCTGAAAGCGGCCAATATCCCCAGCGTGCTGGTGGAGATGGGATTCATGTCCAACCGCAAGGATGAAGCCGCGCTGCGCCGCGCCGATCACCGCCGTCTGGTCGCCGAGGCGATGCGCCGCGCGGTCGATGGCTATTTCGCCGGAATCGCCCATGTGGCGAACGGCTACCGCCCAACGATCGGCTGACGCCTTCGCCTGGGTCACGCCAACATGAGGCCATCACTTCAGCGGATACCAAATCGAATTTCGCCCCCAATTCGGGTAATCACCTGGCGCGGGTCGCTCCCCGCCACACCTCGGCGGCATACGGCATCGTTACCCGCGCGATCACCGCCCCTTTGCGCTAAAAATCCCTCTCCCCGGCCTCGCGCCGCCCACTATTTTCGGCACCTGCAGGCCACGCACCACGGTGCAGCCGGTCTTGCCCCCCGTCGCCAGGGTCGCAATCTCGTTGCTGGCGAATTTGCCCAAACTCGTTCATATCGCCGGCCATGACACCGCCACTCACCGCCGGCGAACCGCTGGCGCCCTCCGGCCGCGGACAACGCGGCAAGGCCGCACCGACAGGCCCGACCAAAGGGTCCTCACCGCCGGGAAAGCCACCCAAACGGCGCCCCAACGTGGTCGTGCGCTTCGCCCGCGGCCTGGCCGGGGCGATACTGGGCGTCGTGCTGCTGGGCGGCGTGGCCGGCGCCGTCGGCGGCTACATCGCCTATGAGCATTTCAGCGCCGACCTCCCGGATGTCGACGGCCTGCGCAACTACCAGCCGCCTGTCATGAGCCGGGTCTACACCGGCGATTCCCGCCTGCTCGCCGAACTGGCGACCGAACGGCGGATTTTCGTGCCGATCGGCGCCATTCCGAAAATCGTCAAGCAGGCCTTCATCTCCGAGGAGGACCAGAACTTCTACACCCACCCCGGCGTCGATCCGCTGGCGATCGCACGTGCGGCAGTGTTCGACCTGATGCATGCCGGGCGGGGGCGCCGCCCGATCGGTGCCTCCACCATCACCCAGCAGGTCGCCAAGAACATGCTGCTGGACGGCCAGATGACCTTCGCCCGCAAAATCAAGGAGGCCATCCTGGCGGTGCGCATCGAACAGGCGCTCAGCAAGGACCGGATCCTGGAACTGTACCTGAACGAGATCTACCTCGGTGAGGGTGCCTATGGCGTGGCGGCCGCGGCGCAAAGCTATTTCAACAAGCCGCTGGACAAGCTGACCATCGCCGAGGCGGCCTTCCTCGCCGCGCTGCCGAAAGCGCCGAACAACCTGAACCCGACCAAATACCCCGACGCCGCTCGTTTTTGGCGTGATCACGTGCTCGACCGCCTGGCCGACGACCACGCGATCACCGCCGCGCAGGTCACCGAAGCCAAGGCGCAGCCGGTGATCCCCACAGAATTCCACCGCCCGCCGCCGATCCCCGGTGCCGATTGGTTCACCGAGGAAGTCCGGCGTGAACTGATCGCCAAGTTCGGCCAGCAAACCACCACACAAGGCGGCCTGGTGGTGCGCACCAGCCTCGATCCCGCGTTGCAGGCATTGGCGGAGAAATCCGTGCGCGACGGCCTGATGGCCTACGACCGCAGGCTGGGCGGCTGGCGCGGCGCGGTGGCGCACCTCGACCTGGCACCGGCCGATTTCGAGACCAAATGGCCCGCCGCGCTCAACCAGCAGGCGCATCCGCCGGGTATGCTGCCGGCGTGGAGACTCGCGATCGTCGCCAATGTGACGGAGAGCGAGGCCAAGGTCGAATGGCTGACCGCGGCCGGCGAACGCCGCACCGCGATGCTCGCACTCGCCGACACCACCTGGGCTCGGCCGGTGCACGACGGCAAGCCGGGCGCCACCCCGAGGCGAATGAATGAGATCGTGCGGACCGGCGACGTGGTGATGATCCACCCGCCGTCCGTGCAGCCGGTGGCGCCGACCGGGCCGGCAATGGCGGCCAAGGGCAAGACCCTGGTGCCGCCGGCAGCTAACCGGGCCATGCTGCGGCAAATCCCCCTGGTGCAGGGCGCGCTGGTGTCGCTGGACCCGCGCACCGGCCGCGTGCTGGCGATCGTCGGCGGCTGGAGCTTCGACCAGAGCCAGTTCAACCGCGCCACCCAGGCCAACCGCCAGCCGGGGTCCAGCTTCAAGCCGATCGTCTATCTGACGGCGCTGGAAAACGGCATCTCGCCCAGCCAGAGGTTCCTCGACGCGCCGATCGTCATCGACACGCCGGAAGGCCGCTGGCGGCCCGGCAACTACGAAGGCACCTTCGGCGGTCCCACCTCGCTGCGCGTCGCGCTGGAGGAATCGCTGAACCTGGTCACCTTGCGCGTGGCCCAGCGGGTCGGCATGAAGGCCATCGCCGACAACGCCATCGCGTTTCATGAGGTGGCGTCGATGCCCCTCGTGCTGCCCGCCGCCCTGGGCGCGGTGGAAACCACCGTCCTGCGGGAAGCCGGAGCCTATGCCTCGATCGATTCCGACGGGCGGCAGGTGCTGCCGACCTTCATCGACAGCGTGCAGGACCCCGATGGCCATGTGGTGATGCGCGCCCCCGGCCTCGATTGCGACGATTGCTCCGATCTGTCGAAGCCACCCGCACTGACCGACACCCACCCGCAGATCGCCGACCCGGACAGCACGTTCCAACTGATCAACATGATGCAGGGCGTCATGCAGCGCGGCACCGGCCAGCCGGTGGGCAAGGGACTGAACCGGCCGGTCGCCGGCAAGACCGGCACCACGCAGGACTTCGCCGACGCCTGGTTCGCCGGCTTCACCCCCGACCTGGTGACCGTCGTCTGGGTCGGCTACGACACCCCGGCCGACCTCGGCAACAATGAGACAGGGGCCGTCGTCGCCGGGCCGATCTGGCACGATTACATGGCCGGCGCGCTGGCCGGCCGGCCGCCGCTGTCCTTCCCGATGCCGCCCGGCGTGACGATGGCGCAGTGGGATTCCGGCAAAGGCATGGCCACCGACGCGTTCAAGCCCAACCAGGTGCCCGGCGCCTCCGGACCCATCGGCGGGGGCACCGGTGAGCCCGCACCGACCGACAATGCCGCCGTATCGGCCACCGGCGTGCACGGCGGGGTTGATAGCGGCCTGGGCGGCCTGTATTGACCCGTTCCCTCAAACGAGCAGCCATCACGCCATGTCCGCCGAATCCGACGCCCTGAACGAGCAGATCAAGCAGTCCGTCGCGCTGCTGAGGAGGCATCTTTGACTGGGATGTCGCCGAAGGCCGCCTCGCCGACCTGAACAACCGCGCCGAGGACCCGGCGCTGTGGAACGACGCCGCCGCCGCGCAGAAGCTGATGCGGGAGCGCAACCAGATCGCCTCGGCGATGGAAGGCGTGCTGAAGCTGGAGACCGATGTCTCCGACGCGCTGGAACTGATCGCCATGGCGGAAGCCGACGGCGACACGGCGATGGTCGCCGAGGCCATGACGTCGTTGCGCACCGCGGCCGACGAAGCCAAGCGGCGGGAGATCGAAAGCCTGCTGTCCGGTGAGGCCGACAGCAACGATTGTTATATCGAACTGAACTCCGGCGCCGGCGGCACCGAGGCGCAGGACTGGGCCGAGATGTTGATGCGCATGTATATGCGCTGGGCCGAACAGCACGGCTACAAGGTGCAGTTCCTGGAAGAAAGCGAGGGCGAGCAGGCCGGCATCAAATCGGCAACGCTGCAGGTCAGCGGCCCGAACGCCTATGGCTGGCTGAAAACCGAGTCCGGCGTCCATCGCCTTGTCCGCATCAGCCCCTTCGATTCCAACGCCAGGCGACAGACCAGTTTCGCGTCGGTGTGGGTCTACCCGGTGGTGGACGACTCGATCGAGATCGAAATCAACGAAGCCGACCTGAAAGTCGACACCTACCGCGCGTCCGGCGCCGGCGGACAGCACGTGAACAAGACCGAAAGCGCCATCCGCATCACCCATGTGCCCAGCGGCATCATCGTCGCCTGCCAGACCGACCGCAGCCAGCACCGCAACCGCGCGATGGCCATGGCGATGCTGAAGGCGCGCATGTACGAAGCCGAACTACAGCGGCGCGAAGCCGTGACGGCGGCGCAGGAGAACGCCAAGACCGACATCGGCTGGGGCCATCAGATACGCAATTACGTGCTGGCGCCCTACCAGTTGGTGAAAGACCTGCGCACCGGCGTCGAGACCGGCAATCCCGACGCCGTCCTGGACGGTGACCTGGACGAATTCATGGCCGCCGCCCTGGCCGCCCGCTCCGGCGCCACCCGCTCCGAGGCAAGCGCCAACGCTCGGTAGTCGAAACAAACGTTCCAGCTTCACGTCGAGCCCCACTCTCGACCAGCAACCACTCCGTCCTGCCGGCAGCGGCCGGCATTCACACCTGTCCCCAATCCACCCCAAACCACGACTTGCCGCCGTTCACCCACCATGACGGCCACAAGCAACCCAAGACATGAACCGCCGCCCTTCACCCACCATAACGGCGACAGGCAACCCCCTCATCAAGCAACCACTCCGTCATGCCGACATCGGTCGGCATCCACGCCTCTCGCCAATCCACCCCAAGACACGACTTGCCGCCGTTCGCCCACCATAACGGCGACAGGCCTGCGCCCAACACCGGTCTTTCGACCAAGGCCCCACGACCGACCGAAACCGAAACGAAGCCACCCAGCGCAAACACCACCCGCCGCGTCAGTCACCGACATGGTTTCTGCCAGCCCCAACCGGGATCGAGCACGGAATACGGGTCATCGCCACAAGTATAGCCGCGCGTCCTGCCGCAGTCCGCTCTTCCCGCCGCAGCCGAACCCTGGCCGCCACGCACCCACCAGCGATAACCACCAGCCAAGCACTCATGAAAAGGAGGAACAGGTAACCGCCCATCGTCGAGCCCCCCGCAACCGCTCTCGTCACATGGCCCCGGCCTTCTCTTTCGTCAATGCGACGGGCGGCTCAGGACTGGACCCAAACGATTCCGCGGGGCAGACTATTCGGGTAGGCGTCCTGCATGCCCAAACGCGTCCGGTCGGCCTCGCACAAACAAAGCGCGTCCAAGCGCGCCAGGGAGAGAAAACACGATGGCTTCGACGTTAGTTTCAACGCCGGCGGCAGAGATAACGGCCAGACTGGACCGTTTGCCGATGACCCGGCACATGTGGATGCTGGTCTTGCTGATATCGCTCGGGGGCTGGTTCGATACTTATGCGATCTTCCTGACCGGCTCTATCGCGCCGGGCATGTTCGCCGACAAGATCTTCACCCCCACCACGGTCTCCTTGTTCGGCTTCACGGGCCTGGCATCGTTCATCGCCGCGCTGTTCGCCGGCCTGTTCATCGGCACCATGTTCTTCACCCGAGCCGCCGATCGGTTCGGTAGGCGAACGGTGTTCACCTATTCGCTTGTCTGGTACTGTGTCGCCACGCTTGTCATGGCGTTCCAGCACACGCCCGACGGCGTGAATCTCTGGCGCTTCATCGCCGGCATCGGCATCGGCGTGGAGCTCGTCACCGTCGACACCTTCATTTCGGAACTGGTGCCGAAACGAGCACGCGGCAAGACCTTCGCGATCCAGCAGTCGATCGGCTTCATTCCGGTGCCGGTGGTGGCGTTGCTCGCCTGGCTGCTCAACCCGGTGTCCCCGTTCGGCCTGTCCGGCTGGCGCTGGGTGGTCATCATCGGCTCCGTCGGCGCCATCATCGTCTGGTTCGCCCGCCTCAAGCTGCCGGAATCCCCGCGCTGGCTCGCCCAGCAGGGCCGCCTCGACGAAGCCGATCGCGTCATGCGCGCCATCGAAACCAAAGTCGCCGCCGAATGCGGCGGCACGCTGCCCGCACCGGAACCGCCGGTGACCGAGGACCCGCGCAAGGGCAAACTCTCGGAAATCTTCAACCCCACCTACCGCAGCCGCACGATCATGCTGTCGGTGGCGAACTTCTTCCAGACCATCGGCTTCTACGGCTTCGCCAACTGGGTGCCCACCTTGCTGATCGCCCAGGGCATCCATGTGTCGCAGACCCTGGAATACTCCTTCATCATCGCCTTCGCCTATCCGCTGTTCCCGCTGTTCAGCAGCCTGTTCGCCGATCGTATCGAACGCAAATGGCAGGTCTGCATCTCCTGCATCGGGATCGCGGTGTTCGGCATCGCATTCTCGTTCCAGACCGCGGCCGGCCCGCTGATCGTCATCGGCACCTTGCAGACGATGATGAACGCCTGGCTGTCGTTCTCTGCCCATAACTATCAGTCGGAGCTGTTTCCCACCCGCGTGCGCGCCACCGCGGTCGGCTTCGTCTATTCATGGAGCCGGTTCAGCACCATCTTTACCGGCTTCATCATCGCCTGGATCCTGCAACACTTCGGCGTGCCGGCGGTGTTCATGTTCGTCGCCAGCGCGATGGCCGTCGTCGTGCTCTCGATCGCACTCTTCGGACCACGCACCAACGATCGCTCGCTCGAGGAAATCGCTCGGGAGGCTCCGCAAGCGGGCTGACTCCACGACGGCCACGTCATGGCGGTTCGTCGCCGCCATGACGTGGCAGCCCCCGACTACCGCCGCCCGTCCAACCGGGGCTCCGACCGCTGCGGCCGCACGATCCGGGGCTCCTGCCGCTGGAAAGGCCGCGTATTCGGCGGCGGCGCCGGCCGCTCCATCGGTTCATGGTCGTCGTAGAGATCCTGCGCCGCCGGCGGGATCGGCGGCCGGTCATCGATCCTGGCCTCACGCCGCTGCGTCTGCTGGATCGGCGCATAGACGTCCTCGAAATCGACCTCCCGCGGACCCGCCGGCAGCCGCAGCGCCAGATGCCGTATCTCCTGCTGGATCTCGTCCAGCCGGGTTTCGATCAGTTCCAGGCGGGTCTTTACCCCCAGGACGCTGAACGGCATGAAAAGGAAGGCCAGCGCATACAGCAGGGCAGGGACGAGAAGCACGAGGGGCACCCACCAGGGCACCCAGTCGGGTAATGCAAACGGCATGTTCATGGCTGATTCCTAGCACCGAACCCGCCTGCCGTGGATGGATTTCTGGGTCCGCGCGTGCGAGTCTCGCCGGATGTTGCTTTTGATCCCCGGCCCCGTCACCACCCGTCCCGAAGTGCGCCAGGCACTGACCCGGGACCTCGCCCCCTGGGACAACGATTTCCGCCATTTTTTCGCCCGCCTGCGCACCCGCGTCCTGCGCCTCGCCGGCGGCGTGGACGGTGAGCACGCCACCCTGCCGCTGCAAGGTTGCGGACATTTCATCACAGAAGCGGCCCTGCGCACCTTCCTGCCGCCGGGCGGCCGTATCCTCATCCCCGCCACCGGCGCCTACGCCGACCACATGATCCGCCTCGCGCGGGAGGCCGGACGTGTCCCGGTGCCGCTGCCGATGGGCCCGGCCGACACCACCGACCCACAGGCAGTCGCCGCGGCGCTGGCGGCGGACCCGACGCTGTCCCATGTCGGCATCGTCCATTCCGAGACCGGCAGCGGCGTGATCCACGACGTCCAGGCCGTCGGTGCCGTTGTACGCGCCGCCGGCCGCCGCATGATCGTCGATGCCGTCTCCGCCTTCGGCGCCCTGCCGCTGAATGTCTCCGAACAACCCGAGATCGACGCCGCGGTGTTCTCCACCAACAAATGCCTGGAAGCACTGCCCGGCGTCGCCTTCGCCGTCGCCAGGATCGACCGCCTGCTGGAATCCACCGGCAACGCCGGAAGCTGGTCCTTCGACCTGTGCAGCATCTACGACCATGCGATCCGCAACGGCTGGGGCAGCTTCCGCTTCACCCCGCCGGCCCAGCTTCTCGCCGCCCTGGACGTCGCACTGGATTATCACGACGCGGAGGGCCAGGCCCCCCGCCTGGCGCGTTACACCGCCAATATGCACATCCTGTACGACGGCATGCGCGACCTTGGCCTGACACCGTGGCTGCCGGCGGAGCGCCAGGGACCCGTTATCGTCGTCGCCCACGCCCCCGCCGATCCCGCCTGGAACCTGCAAGCGTTCGTCGATGCGTTGAAACTTCGCGGAATCCTGATAAGCAACTTCTTCAACACGCCATCACCCACCTTTCGCGTTGGCTGCATCGGTGCGATCACACCCGACGACATGGCGGGTGCGGTTCAAGCCATGGACCACGCGTTCCGTGAACTCGGCATAAGAAACAGAGGGGCCATCCAACCATGAATCCTGATCTCGAAATCGCTCGCGCCGCCAAACTGCGGCCCATTCATGAGATCGCTACCAAGCTCGGCATCCCCGATGACGCCGTCGATCCGTACGGCCGCCACAAGGCCAAGATCGGCCTCGATTTCGTAAACAGCCTGGAATCCCGCCCCGACGGCGCCCTGGTCCTGGTCACCGGGATCAACCCGACCCCGGCCGGTGAGGGCAAGACCACCACGACCGTTGGCCTCGGCGACGCGCTGAACCGGATCGGCAAGCGCACCGCCATCTGCCTGCGCGAACCCAGCCTGGGACCCAGCTTCGGCATGAAGGGCGGCGCCGCCGGCGGCGGCTATGCCCAGGTCGTGCCGATGGACCAGATCAACCTGCACTTCACCGGCGATTTCCACGCCATCACCTCGGCCAACAACCTGCTGGCCGCGATGATCGACAACTCGATCTACTGGGGCAACCCGCTGGGCATCGACTCCCGCCGCATCTCCTGGCGCCGCTGCCTGGACATGAACGACCGGGCCCTGCGCAGCATCGCCGGCAGCCTGGGCGGCGTCGCCAACGGCTTCCCGCGCGAAGACGGCTTCGACATCACCGTCGCCTCGGAAGTCATGGCGGTGTTCTGCCTGTCCCGCGGCCTGCCGGACCTGCAAGCCCGCCTCGGCAAGATGATCATCGGCCAGACCCGAGACGGCAAGAACATCACCGCCGCCGACCTGAAAGCCGACGGTGCCATGTCGGTGCTGCTGAAAGACGCCGTCGCCCCCAACCTGGTGCAGACCCTCGAAGGCTCCCCCGCCCTCGTCCACGGCGGCCCGTTCGCCAACATCGCCCACGGCTGCAACTCCGTCATGGCCACCCGGCTCGGCATGAAACTGGCCGACGTCGTGGTGACCGAGGCGGGCTTCGGCGCCGACCTCGGCGGAGAAAAATTCCTCGACATCAAGTGCCGCTCCGCCGGCCTGAAACCGTCCTGCGCGGTGGTGGTCGCCACCGTCCGAGCCCTGAAGATGCACGGCGGCGTCGCCCGCAACGCCCTGGGGCCGGAGAACGTCGACGCGGTCAAGCGCGGCATCGCCAACCTGCAGCGCCACGTCGAGAACATGCACAAATTCGGCCTGCCGGTGGTGGTCGCGGTGAACCACTTCACCTCCGACACCGAGGCGGAATTCGCCGCGATCAAGGATGCCATGGCCGCGATCGGCACGGAGGCCATCTCCTGCACCCACTGGGCGCACGGTGGCGCCGGCGCCGAGGCCCTGGCCCGCGCCGTCGTAAAGCGGATCGAGTCCGGCGAGGCCGCCTACAAGCCGCTCTACCCCCTGGAAATGAAACTGGCCGACAAGGTCCGCACCATCGCCAAGGAAATCTATCGTGCGTCCGACATCTCCGTCCCGGATGCCGTCGCTCGGAAGCTGAAATCCTTCGAGGACGCCGGCTTCGGCGACGTCCCCGTCTGCATCGCCAAGACCCAGTACAGCTTCACCTCCGATGCCACCGTGATGGGTGCCCCAACCGGCCACATACTACCGGTCCGGGAGGTGCGGCTGTCCGCCGGCGCCGGCTTCGTCGTGGCCATCTGCGGCGACATCATGACCATGCCCGGCCTGCCGCGCGTCCCCTCCGCCGAAGCGATCCATCTGCGCGAAGACGGGGAGATCGAGGGCCTGTTCTAACCCGATGCAGCACCCCGTGCCGGAATAAGTGCCCGGAACAAGCACGCCCTCCCGTCACGCCATTCGAACCAGGGCAGGCGGACCGGGGCAGGCGAACCAGGCCAGGCGGACCGGGGCAGGCGGACCAGGGCAGGCGGACCAGGGCAGGCGGACCAGGGCAGGCGGACCAGGGCGGCCGGAGAAAGGCGGGGTCACCAACCCCCGTCTTGCCGACGCAGGTCGGCATCCACGCCTTCGCCGAGACACCCACCACCACCCGCGGAAACCAATGGGGCGCACGAAGTAACGCGGCCATTTCCGCCAATCGCCCAACCCCAACCAGACCCCCCGGCACCGCCCGTCCTACAACGGCCGACCACTCGCAGTGCCGGCCCGTCAGGCAGCCCGCGGCGGCACGCCGGCGAAAAGCGGCCCAAGCCCCTCGGCGATGGTCAAATGGGCAATCACCGCATCCCGCAGCTTCGTGTAGGGCAGTTCCGCAAGCATCGCCGTCTGCACCGCGGCCATCACCTCACCCGCCTCCGATCCGATCATCGTAAACCCCAGAATCCGGTCATCCGACGCGCCGATCACCGCCTTCATGAAACCCTGCGTCTCATCCGTCGCCAGGGTCCGCAGCACACGGCTCATCGGCAGCCTGGCCACGCGCACCGCGATGCCCTCGCGCTGTGCCTCGCCTTCCGACAACCCAACCCGAGCCAGCGGCGGATCGGTGAACATGACATACGGCACCAGCCGGTCGCTGGTCCGCCGATC
>DATAZJ010000182.1:0-6286 GCA_036272115.1 Rhodopila sp.
GATGAACGTGATGCCGGTGCCGCCGCCGCCGAACGCGGCATTGGTGGTTTCCTCCAGCGGTATCAGGATCATCGCGCCCACCAGCGGGCCGAACAATGTCCCCGATCCGCCCAGCGCCGCGATGATCAGCATCTTCACCGAGATCAGGATGCCCAGCGCGCTGTCCGGATCGATGAAGCCGACCATCACCGCATACAACGACCCTGCGATCGAAGTGAACGCAGCCGACACAAACAGCGCATACAGCTTGTACCGCAGCACCGGCACGCCCAGGCTGCTTGCTGCTCGGTCGCCGCCGCGGATTGCCGCCAGATAATAGCCCATCCGGCTACGCTGCATCAGCCAGGTCACGCCCAGCAGCACGACCAGCACGAACAGGAACAGATAATGATAAGGAACCGGACTGATGAACGACAGGTCCCACACGCTGCGCGGCACCGGCGGCCCCATCAGCCCCACCGCCGCGCCCAGCAGCGGCCAGTTGCCGGCCAGGATCCTGAACAGCTCCGCCATCGCGATCGTCGCCATGGAGAAATAATGCCCCCGCAGCCGGAACGTCGGCGTGCCGATCAGCGCCGAGATCGCCAGCGACACCACGATCCCCACCGGCGCGCCGGCGATCGGCGGCCAGTGCAGGTCGGTGTAGACCACCAGCGAGGCATACGCGCCGGCGCCGAAGAACACCGCGTGCCCCACCGAGACCTGCCCGGCATATCCCCCCAGCACGTTCCAGGCCGAGGCCGAGATCGCCGCCAGCAACACCAGCGCACCGATCCGTTGGTAGAACACATCCTGCACCATCAGCGGCCACGCCGCGATGAACACGAACCCAACGATGACGAGCGGCCATTGTTTCATGCTCAGTTCGTCCCCATCAGGCCTTGCGGACGCACCCACAAGACCCCCAGGAACAGCGCATAGACCACCACGTCCTGATACACCGCGCCGATCAGATAGGCCGACAGCGCCTCGATCACCCCGATCGCCAGCCCCGCGATCAACGCCCCCGGCACGCTGCCGAAACCACCCAGGCAGACCACGACGAACGCGATCAGCGACAGCGATTCCCCGACGGTGGGCGAGATATAGAAGAACAGCGCGATCAGCGCCCCGGCCACGCCCGTGGACGCGGCACCGATCCCCCACGCCACCGCCTGCATCCGGTCCGGCCGTATCCCCATCAGCATCGCGGCGTCGCGGTCCTCGGCCACCGCCAGCAACCGGCTGCCCAGCGCGGTGCGCGTCAGCACCAGGTGCATGCCGAACGTGATGACAATCGCCAATACACCGGCCAGCAGCCGCGACGCCTCGATCCGCAGCCCGCCGATGTCGAACGTGCCGCCGACCAGGTTATCCGGCAGCGAGACGAAATTTGCAGTGAACGCCCAAAACGCCGCATAGCGCAGCACCAGCGCCAGCCCGAACGTGCCCAGGATCTGTGCCAGCATCGGGCCTTTGGAGACATGCCGCACCAGCCCAAGATAGACGACCACACCTAGCAAAAACAGCAGTGCCGCCGCGCCGGGGATGAAGAACACCGGCCCGAGATGCAACAGGGTGAACATGAAGAATGCCGCATACATCGCCAGCATGACGAAATCGCCATGCGCGAAGTTGATGACGTTCATCATCCCCCAGATCAGAGTCAGGCCGGACGAAAACAGCGCGTACACCGAACCCATCAGCAGGCCGCTGACCACCACCTGCAGCAGGATCACGCCGTCACGCTCCTATACCCGTTCTGCGGCGATCCTGACCGATGGAACCGCCAGCGGCAAGCCATTGAATCACGTGTTCGTTGTTCTCATTTTTGATGCGTGATCGGCCCCACGTCACCAATGCGAGACTTTCCTTGCAAAATTGGTACGATCAGCCGATGATACGCTGTCAAATCGAGTGGATGGAACCAAACGGTGACGCTGGCGCAACCGATCCTCGTCTTGGCCATGTCGGTAACGGTCCTGACCGGCTGCGGGCTGTTCGCCCCCTCCCAGTCGCCGGAGGCTCGGGTCACCTTGCGCGTCGCCGATGCGGCGATGGCGGCGGGCGATCCGCAGATGGCACTGCGTGTCGCCGAGATCGTGCTGCGCCGCCATCCGGACAATGTCGCGGCGATGGTCAAGCGCGCTGATGCGCTCTACGCCCTGGGCGCGCCGGACGATGCGCGCGCTGCGTATCGTCAGGCTGTGGCCGCCGATCCGGCCGACGCGGGTGCCGAGATCGGGTTGGGCCGAACCCTGATTCGCTCCGATCCGCACAGCGCCGAAATCGCCTTCCTCGCCGCCCTGGCCCGCCAGCCTGACAACGTGCTGGCGCTCAACGACCTAGGCATCGCCCGCGACATGCAGGGCCATCACGCGCCGGCGCAAATTGCCTATCGCCAGGCCCTGGCTGTGGCACCGGACAGCGCCGACGTACGGACCAATCTGGGCCTGTCGCTGGCGCTGTCGGGCAACGAGACACAAGCCGTCGGCATGCTCCGCCCTATCGCAACGGCACCGGAGGCGACATCGCTGCAGCGCGCCGACCTCGCCATGGCGGTCGCCGGGACAGGAGGCATCCAAGGTCCGCCCGCCGCCGAGGAGATCCCGCTCGCGATCACCCCGGCACCCTCCGTCGCCGTCCGCCGCCAGGACCTGCCGGCGTTGGCCGTCCTGGCGACGGCTGCGCCGAAGGGCAGGGCGGTCCCAATGCCGCCCGTCGATCTAGCCCTGCTGACAGCGGACGCCAGCGCCATCGAGTCACCCGATCGGCCGATGAGGTCGGTCATAATTCCGCCCGACTTCGCGCCGCCGCTGGCCACCGGCCCCAAACCGAGCCCGACCCAGGCCGCCGTGCACCTAGCAAAACCCCGAGCTATGGCGGTCGGGGCTCCGGTTCGCCGGCCGAATCACGACAGGACCCCGGTCGCCGGCTATTACGTCCAGATGGCCGCCCTCGATTCCGCTGAGGCCGCGAGCGCCCAGTGGCGAAAGATGCGTGCCCGCTGGCCGGCCCTGCTGGGCGACCGCACGCCGGCGGTGCAGCAGGCCGAGATCAACGACCGTACGTTCTGGCGCCTGCGCACCGGCCTGTTCGCCAGCGCCGGCGTGGCCAACGCATTCTGTACCAAACTCCGCGCCCTCGGATCAGGCTGCTGGACCATCGCTACGCGCGACTGAACAACATGTCCGACAGCCGGAACGGCAAGATCGCATCCGACGGGATGGGGTCGCTTGTTTTCGATGCGCCAACACTGCCGACGGCATGGTGAATATCCCGCAATGATCGGCTATGGTCGGATCGTTCGCTGACCGGCCGGTTTGATAGCGGTGCGCTCCGTGGAATATTGCAGCAAAGGGTGTTCATGGTGGCCGATATGATTCCGGACGGGCCGGCCCGTGCTCAGCCGAACCGGTCGCTTGCTGCAGGATACTCCCCAGGGCCGGCAAAAGCGCCCCCGATACGATTCCATCCGCTTGTTCCGGCGATTGGTTTCGTCATCCTCGTCGGAATGGTTTCGCTTTATGCGACCGGCTCCGACCTTTACGGCCGAATCCTGTCGGCTTGGATGTTCGGCGGGGGGATACACCCATTTTCCGATCTTGCCGCCATCCCTGGATGGCAGCGCTGCTGGCAAACCCACGGCTTCGATGTTTACACCGACGCCGCGCTGAAATCTTGTCACAGCCTGCCGATCATCTACTCCCCCCTCTGGCTGCGCCTGACCTTTCTGCCGAGCGACCCCGCCTGGACGAACTGGCTGGGGTTGCCGGTCGTGTCGGCATTCCTGCTGTCCCTCGGACTGCTGCCTTACCCGCGGCCGCGGGCCGATCAGGCATTCATCATCCTTGCCACTTTTTCCCCCGCACCGGTCTTTGCCGTAGAGCGGGCGAATGTCGACCTGATCATGTTTCTGCTCGCGGTCGGCTCAGTATACTGTCTGGAGGGGACACTGCTCCGCCGCATTCTTGGCTACGGCCTCATGCTCATCGGCGGCCTGCTGAAATTCTATCCCCTCGTGCTGCTCGCACTTTTGTTGCGGGAACGGCTGAGGATCCTGCTCGCGGTCGGCTTCGCCGCCGCGGCGATCGTCGTGGTGATGGCCATGTTCTTCCTCGATGAGTTGCGCCGTCTCGGACCAGTACCGAGCGGATCGCCATTCCATTTCATGTGGGGAGCGCGAAACATTCCGATCGGACTTCCCTCCGTCACGCGTGCCGCCCTGCACGCCCTGGGCGTGCCGGCTCCTGTGATCGAAACGCTGACGGGATCGCCATGGCTACCGGCGTTTTTGGCGCTAGCTCTGCTGACGGCCGCGATCGCGATGGCCCTGCTTCTCGAGCGGCGCCCCGATTTGCGGGTTAGCCTGGCAGCGATTCCAGACCGCACGCATCACTTCTTGCTGGTCGGCGGCGTCCTTATCGTGGGTTGCTTCTTTGCCGGTCAGAACATCAGCTATCGCGGTATTTTTCTGCTCCCGATCCTGCCAGGCATTCTTGCGCTGACCCAGATCGCGCCAAGCCGCGCGCTTCGCAATATTTTCACACTGACCACGGCATCCATCCTCCTTGTGTTGTGGGAGATGACGGTCCGCCGGACAGTCGCTACCCTGTTCGGCGTGCCGGTGGACTCGCTGCCGGTCCGTGCCGTTTGGGTGTTCAAGGAATTGGCATGGTGGTGGCTGGTCACGGTACTGATCGCGATCCTGCTCCGCTTCGTGGAGGGCTCGCCGGCTTGGCGGGACCTTCGGCTGATGCTTCGAAATAGTCAGTCATGATCGAATCGATTGACCATCGGGTGACCGCCGGCGGCCACGCCGCATGGCGTCGCGACAAAGAACGCCTTTGAAAACGAATGTGATGCCGGATATCCAGGTTTCGTCGCGGCCGAACCGGTCGGAGGTCTCGAAGGATCTCTCTGGTACGGGCCTCCCGCCGCAAGGCGCTCGGCTACCCCTCGCGTTGTTCGACCCCTTCGTTCCGACGATTGGCTTTGCCGTTCTGGCGGGCATGGCGTGGCTGTATGCGACCGAATCGGTCCTCTACGGCCGGATCATGACGGCCTGGATGTTCGTCCCCTGGAAGCACCCGTTCATCGACCTTGCCGCTATCCCTTTATGGCTGCGCTGTTGGCAACTACACGGCTACGACGTGTATACCAGCGCGTCATGGGCAGCCTGCGGGGTGGGACCGATCATCTATTCGCCGTTATGGCTACGTTTCAAATTTCTGCCGACCGATCCATCCTTGACGAACGTACTGGGCCTGTCGCTGGTGTCGGTGTTCCTGCTGTCGCTTGGCCTGCTGCCACAGTCGCGGCGTCCGATCGACCGCGTCATCATTCTCCTCGCCACGTTCTCTAGTCACTTGGTGTTCGCCGTAGAGCGGGCAAACATAGATCTCATCATGTTCCTTTTCGCGGTCGGCGCCGCATTGTGCTTGGCGGGAACGCTGATCTGGCGCGTGCTTGCCTACGGGCTCATGGTCCTCGGCGGTCTCCTAAAATTCTACCCGCTGGTGCTGCTCATTCTCGCACTGCGGGAGCGATTGACGACCCTGATCGCTGTTTGGATCGCCGCCACCGTGGCCGTCGCGGGGACCGCCTTCATCTTCTTCGATGAACTGCGCCGCCTGACCCCGGTTCCCAGCGGAGCGCCGTTTCAATTTATGTGGGGCGCCAGGAACCTGCCATCCGGGTTCCCCGCCATGGTCCGTTTCCTTCTCCGTACGGCTGGCGTAAAGACCCCGTGGATCGAAGCGCTGATCGAGTCACGTTGGGTCCCCCCTTTTCTGTTTCTGCTGCTGCTCGCGATCACGTTGGTGACGGCCATGCGCCTCGCACGGCGTGCTGACCTGTGCTGCAGCTTGGCGGACTGCCCTGGCCGCACGCATCGGTTCCTGCTCGTCGGCGGCGTGCTGATCGTTGGTTGCTTTTTCGCAGGGCAGAACATCAACTATCGCAGCGTTTTTCTACTTCTGATCTTGCCGGGTATTCTCGCCCTGTCCCACGCTGCGGCTAACCGATTCCTGCGTCGCATTTTCATGCTGACCCCCACATCCATCCTATGCGTGCTGTGGAACCTCGGCATCCGCTCTCTGGTCGCCGACATGTTCGGTGGTTCCTACGACCTGACCAGGGAATCGCTTCCGATCTATAGCCTCTGGTTGGCCCAGGAACTCGCGTGGTGGTGGCTGATCACGGTGCTGGCTGCGATCCTCATCCGCTTCGTGGAGGACTCGCAGGCGTGGCGGGACCTCCGGCTGATGTTGCGTCCATTTAATGTTAATCAGGCTGAATAACACCA
>DATAZJ010000183.1:0-1987 GCA_036272115.1 Rhodopila sp.
GTCGGCTTGCCGCCGTGGAGGAACTTGAAGTCGCACCCTTCTTCGGCCTGCGTGGTCTCGGCGCAGAACAGTTGCCCGTACCCGCGGCTGTAGCGGGCGGCGGGCGCTTTCCACTTTTCGCGGCGTCTTGCCAGTTCTTCATCGCTCACTTGGAGATGGAGCCGGCGGGCTTCGACGTCCAGCTCGATCAGGTCTCCGTCCTGGATCAGCGCGATCGGGCCGCCGACGGCGCTTTCTGGGCTTACGTGCAAAATGCAGGTGCCGTAGCTCGTGCCGCTCATGCGGGCGTCGGAGATGCGGACCATGTCGCGGATGCCCTGCTTGAGGATTTTCTTGGGGATCGGCAGCATCCCCCATTCCGGCATCCCCGGCGCGCCTAGCGGTCCGCCGCTTTGCAGCACCAGCACCGAATCGGCGGTCACGTCGAGATTCTCGTCGTCCATGCGGGCCTTCATGTCCGCGTAGTTCTTGAAGACGACCGCCGGGCCGGTGTGTTTGAGCAGTCGTTTCTCGGCGGCCGTCGGCTTGATGACGCAGCCGTTGGGGGAGAGGTTGCCGCGCAGGATGTAGGTCGCCCCGGCGCGGGACATCGGCTTTTCCAGCGAGAGAATGACCTTCTCGTCGATGACCTGCGCGCCCTTCACATTCTCGCCGATGGTCTTGCCGGTCACGGTCATGCAATCGACGTGCAACAGCGGCCGGATGCGATTCAGCAGCGCGGGCAGGCCGCCGGCGTCGTAGAAATCCTCCATCAGGTATTCGCCGCTCGGGCGGATGTTCGCCACGACCGGCGTGCGATGGCTGATCTCGTCGAACCGCTCCAGCGGCAGCTTCACCCCCGCCCGCCCGGCCATCGCCACCAGGTGGATGATCGCATTCGTCGAACCGCCGATGGCCATGTCCACGGTGATCGCGTTGTCGAACGCCTCGGCGGTGAGAATGTCGCTCGGTCGCAGATCTTCCCACGCCATCTCGACAATGCGCCGCCCGCTGGCGGACGCCATGCGGCTGTGGCTGGCATGAACCGCGGGAATCGAAGCCGCACCGCTGAGGGTCATGCCAAGCGTCTCAGCGAGGCTGGTCATGGTCGAGGCGGTGCCCATGGTCATGCAATGCCCGGGCGCGCGGGCGATGCCGTCTTCGATCTGCCGCCACTGGCATTCGTTGATGTTGCCGGCGCAGCGTTCGGCCCAGTATTTCCAGACGTCGGTGCCACTGCCGAGGGTGATGCCGTTCCAGTTGCCCTTGAGCATCGGCCCGCCGGGCACGTAGATGGCGGGGACATCGGCTGACGCCGCGCCCATGATGAGGGCCGGCGTAGTCTTGTCGCACCCGCCCATCAGCACGACGCCGTCGATCGGGTGGCAGCGAATGACCTCCTCGACCTCCATCGCCAGCAGGTTGCGATAGAACATCGCCGACGGCTTCATGAACGTTTCGCTGAGCGACGTGACGGGGATTTCCACGGGGAAACCGCCAGCCTGAAGCACGCCGCGCTTGATGTCGTCCACCCGTTGCGGAAAGTGCGAGTGACAGGTGTTGAGGTCGCTCCAGGTGTTCAGGATGGCGATGATCGGCTTGTCGGCGTAGTCCTCGGCGCCGTAACCCATCTGCTTCATCCGCGAGCGATGGCTAAACGACCGAAGATCGTCCGGCCCCATCCAGCGGTAGCTGCGCAGGTCCTGTGGCGTTTTACGAATGCGGGGTTGTTTGGGCATGGGATGCGTTTTGATAAGAGGAAGGGGCATTGTACGACGCCAAAATTCCCGCACAACGGCCAGGCCCACGCGACTGCCCCGAAGGGGCAACGGAATGTAGCCACGGGTGCAGCGCAGCGCAACCCGTGGGGAGGTCGCACGCCCCCCGAGCCGCGCCTACCCAACCCCGCAGGGGTGACGGAATGTAGCCACGGGTGCAGCGCAGCGCAACCCGTGGAGAGGTAGCGCGCGCCCCGAGCCGCGCTTACCCAACCCCGCAGGGGTGACGG
>DATAZJ010000184.1:0-7291 GCA_036272115.1 Rhodopila sp.
CCCTCTTTTTGCAGGCATCGGGCGATGATTTCCGAGCCGGTGATTTCCGCCATGTTCGTTGTCTCCCTCTAGGGTGGGTCGTGCGACCGGATTAGCCGATGATATTGTCTGAGCGCAAATTGCCCACCTGGTCGGATCCCATCTCCAGCCAGTTGGTCAGCACGTCGTCGTTGTTTGCTCCGAGTAACGGAGCAGGCTTGACCGGCGGCGGACTGCCGGAGAAGCGAACCGGCCACGCGATCATCTTGAACGGTCCCACCACCGGGTGGTCGATGGTCTGCATGATGCCGCGCTGCTCGAACGTCGGGTCGTTCTGCAACTCCATCGTATCGAGCACGGCGCCGGCGGGGATGCCGGCGGCACCGATGATCTCCATGGCTTCGTGCTTGGTATGCCGGCGGGTCCAGGCGGCGACCATTTCGTCGACTTCCGCTGCCCGCTCCGACCGGGCAGCGGGGGTGTCGTAGCGCGGATCGCCGACCAGGTCCTCGCGGCCGATCACCGCCAGCAGCCGGCGCCAGTGTTCGGGGTTGGCACGCGATGTATAGACATACACATAGTCGTTCGGACCACCGCCCTTGCTGGGGAACGTCCCCATCGGCGGGTTGCCGCCGGTGACCGACTTGTCGGCGGCGCGCGGCGCCGGCTTGCCGGTGCGGGCCTGCTGAGAAAATGCGATACGCATGTAGTGCAGCATGGCGTCCTGCATCGCCACTTGCAGATGATCCCCCTGCCCCGTCGCCTTCCGCCGGTACAGCGCCCCAAGGATGGAAATCGACAGCAGCATCCCGGTGCCGGTATCACCCAGCGACGGACCCGGCTTCAGCGGACGCCCGTCGAGTTCGCCGGTGGTGCTCATGATCCCGCTACACGCTTGCGCGATCATGTCGAAAGCGAGATTTTTCTCGTACGGGCTGCCTTCGCCAAAGCCCTTGACCTGGCAGTAGATGATCGACGGATTCAGCGCTCGTATCACATCGGCGCCGAGACCCAGCCGCTCGATCGCACCGGGAGCGAAATTTTCCACCAGCACGTCGGCCTTGGCGGCGAGGTCTTTCAGCAGTTGCAGACCGCGCGGGTCCTTCAGATTGACAGTGATGGACTTCTTGTTGGCGTTGAAGTGCAGGAAATACGGATCGTCGACGCCGGGCTTGCCGCTGAGCGAGCGGCCCGGGTCGCCGCCTTTGGGATTTTCGACCTTCACCACCTCGGCGCCCAGCCAGGCGAGGGTTTCGGTGCAGGACGGACCGGCCTCGAACTGCGTCATGTCCAGAACCCGCACGCCGGCGAGACAATCGCCTCCAAAGCCGTTGGTCATTGGTTTCCCCTCTTGCTCACTTGCCGGAACGCTAGAGCGAAAAATCCCGGAAGGTAAGCCCCACGGCTGGCAACGCGGCGGGTGTAAGCGCATATCTGCGCCGTTCACGGCAGGCGGAGACGGCATGAAGCGGCTTCTGATAGCGATGTTGATGGTGTTGGCGGCGGGTTCGGCGCATGCGCTGGAAAGCGCGCCGGTCAGCAGCAAACGCGCCGTCGCCACACTGGTCACCGAGACCGATGCGATGCAGCCAGGGAAACCGTTCCGCGTAGCCTTGCGCCTGCGCATGGCGGACGGCTGGCATACGTACTGGAAGAATCCCGGCGATGCCGGCGTGGCGCCCGACCTGACGATCGCCGGCGTCACCCAGTCACCGATCGACTGGCCCACCCCACGACGCGTCGCCGAAGGTCCGGTGATGACCTATGCCTATACCGGTGAGGTGCTGCTGCCGGTCACCGTTACCGCCGAGACAGGCGTGTTGAAGGCGCATGCGGACTGGCTGGTATGCAAGGACATCTGCGTGCCGGAACAGGGCGACTTCGTACTGACCCTGCCGGTCGGCACGTCAAAACCGTCGGCGCAGGCGGCCTTGTTCGCCGCGCATGACCGGGCCGTGCCGCGGGTGTCGCCCTGGACCACGCATATCTCACCGGATGGCACGCTGTTCGTCCAGGGACCGGAGTTGGCGCCCGACACGGTCACCGATGCCTGGTTCATCCCCGATCAGCCCGACCGCATCCAGGACGACGCCGCGCAACCGCTGTCGGTGCGCCGGGGCGGGTTTACCTTGTCACTGAAGCCGGCAAAGGGATTTCAGGCGGCGAACGGCCTGTCCGGCGTGCTGTCGGTGGTGGATCGGGCCGGTATGCAAACCGACGTCGTGGCGAATGCGGTTCCCGGACCGCCGCCCGCCCCTGCCATGCCGCCGCTACGGCAAATCCTGGTGTTCGCGTTCCTGGGTGGCTTGATCCTGAACCTGATGCCCTGCGTCTTTCCCATCCTCGCCATGAAGGCGGTCGGATTGGCCCGGCATGGCGGTCGAGGCCGCGGGCATGCGGTATCCTACACCGCCGGCGTGCTTGTCACCTTCGTCGCCCTGGCGATGGCGCTGCTGATCGCCCGAGCGGCGGGAACGGCGGCGGGTTGGGGATTCCAATTTTCGTCGCCGGTGTTCGTGGCCGGAACGGCATGGCTGCTGTTCGCGGTGGGGCTGAACCTGTCCGGCGTATTCCAGGTTGGTGCGAATCTGACCGGCGCTGGCAGCGGATGGGCCGACAGGCACGGCGTCGCGGGCAGTTTCTTCACCGGGCTGCTGGCCGTATTGGTGGCGACGCCCTGCACCGCGCCGTTCATGGGCGTGGCGGTGGCGGCCGGCTTGGCGGCTCCTCCGGCGGTGACCGTGCTGGTGTTCGCGGTGATGGGCCTGGGTCTCGCAGCCCCCTACGCCGCTCTGGCCTCTATGCCCGGGCTGGCTCGTTTGATGCCGCGGCCGGGCCGTTGGATGGAGGTGCTGAAGCAGGCGCTGGCCTTCCCGATGTATGGCGCGGCGGCATGGCTGGCCTGGGTGGTCAGCCAGGAGGCCGGACCCAGCGGCGTGCTGGCCACAGCGGGGGGGCTGGTGCTGATAGGGTTCGCCGGCTGGGTTTTCGGCACGACTCAGGCGGCGTCCAGGCGGCCCCGGCGCTTCGGGCAGGCAGCCGCCGCGGTCGCGGTACTGATGGCGCTGACCGTGCTGAGCGGGATCGCAACCGTGCCGGCCGGCGTGGCAGCCGAAGCAGCCGGGTCAGGCGCCGAGACATTTACCCCGAAGCGGCTGGCGGACCTTCGTTCAGCCGGCAAGCCGGTGTTCGTCAATATGACGGCGGCATGGTGCGTGACGTGCCTGGTGAATGAACGTGTGGCGATCGGGACCGACCAGGTGCGCAAGGCGTTCGCGGCCGATGACGTGACCTATTTGAAGGGGGACTGGACCCGTCAGGACCCTGCCATCACCGCATTCCTGCGGCAAAACGGCCGGGATGGAGTGCCGTTGTATGTGTTCTTCCCGGCGGACGGCGGGCAACCGGAGGTACTGCCGCAAATCCTGACAGAAGGCGAAGTCCTGCGCGTGTTGCGGACGTCGTAGGCTCGGACGAACGAAATTAACCGCTTATTCATCTCTTCCTGCCAACCTCGCACGAATCAACGGCTTTCGCGAGGTCCGTATGCCCGCCTCCCTCTCGTCTCACGACGTCGCCCGGCTGATGTCCGAACCTTCACCCGACCTGCGGGCCGAACTGGCGGGCAAGGTCGCCGCCGATCTGTCGGGCGCCGGGCTGACGCCGTCGGAAGTCAGGCTGGCCCAGGACATCGTGCGCGCCCTGGCCCGTGATGTCGCGGAAAAGGTCAGGGCATCGCTGTCCCGCGGGCTGCGCCATTCCCCCCATTTGCCGCGGGATGTCGCGCTCCGGCTGGCCCAGGACATCGACTTCGTGGCGCTGCCCATGTTGGCCGACACACTGGTGCTGACCGACGAAGACCTGATCGAGATCGTCCGCCACGGCTCGTCCTCCAAGCAGGAAGCCATCGCCAGCCGGCCCAACCTGACCGAGACAGTGTCCGACGCCCTGATCACCCACGGCGAGGAGCCAGCGGTCGCCGTGCTGATGGCCAACAACACCGCGGCCATCGCCGAGGATAGTTTCAATCGTGCGGTCACACGCTTCGCCGACAGCAATCGGGTGAAAGAGGCGATGGTGCTGCGCGACAAGCTGCCGATTACCGTCGCCGAACGGCTGGTCACGATGGTGTCGAGGGCGCTGCAGACCCATTTGGTGAAGACCCACGACCTGGCCCCGTCAACGGTGGCCCAGATCGTCCTGACCTCCCGCGAGCATGCGATCATTCACCTGAGCCTGGGCGCGTCCGACGAGGATCTGCGGCAGATGGTGACCCAGATGCAGCGGAATGGGCGGCTGACGCCGTCGCTGATCCTGCGGGCATTGTGTACCGGCGATATTGCGTTTTTCGAGGCGGCGATGGCAGCGAAAAGCGACGTGCCGCTCGATAACGCACAGATCCTGATCCATGAGCCCAGCCGGCGGGGCCTGGCGGCGCTCTACCGCAAGGCGAAAATGCCCGAGAACCTGTATAACGCGGTTCAAGCCGCCATCGATGTCGTTGATGAGACCGGCTTCGATGGCGAGGCGCGCGATCTGGAGCGGTTTCGGTCCCGGGTGATCAGCCGGATACTGACACTGGTGGAAAACGTCGACCAGGCGGACGCGGATTATCTGCTGGATAAGCTGGGTGACGTGCTGGTGCATGCGCCCATGAACGACGACCCCAACCGATTGCACGCCCCGGCGATTTGACGGGTTCTAGCGCGCGAGATGTTCTGACGGTGTCGCCCCCAGCGCGTCAGGAGTCCAGTCGCGACGCTGGCGGAACAGTTCGATCAGCGCGGCGGTATCCCGGTCGCGGTCCAGACCGGCCGCGGCAACGACCCGGCCGGCCTTGACGTAATAGGCAAGAAATTCCGGCTTCTCCAGATCGCCGTGTACGATGATGTCATCCCAGTCGCTGGCATGGCCGATATAATTGAGGCACTTCATGTATTGGATGGTCCAGAACACTGGAACCGCGTCGTAGCGGACGTTGCGCCCGGCCATGTTCAGCGCGGCGACGCGCCCGTGTTGTTCGGCAACACGCCAGTGCTCGACACGAACGGGGGCACCGTCGCCTTGCAGGGGGAAGCGAGCAATATCGCCGGCCGCATACAGGCCATCCGCGGCCTTCAGTGTGGCATCGACGGCGACACCGCCGTCTTTGTTCAGCGCGACTCCGCGCAGGTAACCGGTGACTGGATGGACGCCGAAGCCGACCACCACGAGGTCGGCGGCCAGACGTTCTCCATTCTGCAACACGACGGTCCGGACGTTGCCGTCGCCCTCGAGGGCTCGGATCTCCTGGCCGAGACGAAAGACAACACCCCGCTTCCGATGCAATCCGACAAACACGCGGCCGATCAGGGCGCCGAGCTGCTTCTCGAAAGGCAATGTTTCCTTACCGACCACAGTTACCTCCAGACCGCGTTCGCGCAAACTGGCGGCGACTTCCATACCGATAAAGCTGGCTCCCAGGACGACCGCCCGCTCACTACGTTCGGCCTGGGCGAGGATCGCATCCGCATCATCCCGGGTACGCAGGACGAAGACATTGCCGAGATTGGCGCCTTGGATGTTCGGACGGACAGGAGCGGCACCGGTCGCGAGCAGGGCAGCGTCATAGGACAGGGTGAAACCGTCGGCGCAGCGAATCGTCTTCCGAGCCGCGTCGAGTTGTGTCACCTGCACCGTGAGGCGCTCGATGTGGTGGCTCCGGTAGAAGGACTGGGATTGCAGCGGGGATTTCTCGTCGCCTTTCGCGCCGGACAGAACGTATTTGCTGAGAACCGTCCGATCGTACGGCACACGGTTGTGCTGGTCGAGCATGACAATCCGACCATTGAAGCCGATCTCTCGGAGGGTTTGCGCAGCGAGGGCGCCGGCCGCGCCGGCACCAACGATGACGAAGGTGCGTTGATCGGACTCCAGGGCCGGTTGCGTGGGTTCGACCGGCGGGGTGGTGACCAGAATGCGCTGACCGTCGATGCGGGCCTCATAATGCGGCAGATTGTCGACGGCAGGCGGTTCCAATAACGCCCCGGTACGGATGCAGAAGGTCGCCTTATGCCAGGGACAGATGATGCGATCGCCGTTGCGGATGCCTTCCGCCAATGGGCCGCCGGCGTGCGGGCAAATCGCGCCAATGCCATGCACCGTCTGGCCGTCACGGATCAGGAGGATTTTCTCGCCATCGACCTCAACTAGCCGCGTGGCTCCGTCGGGTAGATCGGTCAGCGCGGCGACATCGTGCTGCGGCATTGGTGGGGTCCCCAGTTCGTCCGTAGCGATGACGGGCGACAGGGGTCCAGCGTTTGGCGCCGCGCGGAGTTGTGATTCTATCCCGCCGTCAGTTTCCGGATCAGGGCCTGTGCCTCCGGCGTGCCCCAATCGGCGGCCCCCTCCAACCTGGCGACGACTTTGCCGGCCTTGTCGATGATGATGGTGGTGGGAATGCCACGGGCGTTGAATGCCCTCGACAGCGCCCCCCTTGGGTCCAGCAGCACCGGCAGGGCGGTGATGTCATGCGCATGAAACCACGCCCGCACCGCATCGGCGCCGCCCCTGTCCGACGACAGCGGCAACACGGCGATGTCATGGGGCGCCAGCGCCTTGGACAGCACCTGCAACGAAGGCATCTCAGCCACACAGGGCGCGCACCACGTCGCCCACATGTTCACCACCATGCCGCGGCCCTTGAATTCGCTCAGGTGATGGGTCGACCCGTCCTGCGCGACGAACACCGCGTCCGGCGGCGGATCCTGTGGCGGAGACACGTGTTCCAGCCCCTCGGACAGCGGCGCCAGCGTTTCGGCGCGTGGTTTGCGCGGCAGGGCGGTGGCGGCTAGGGTGCCGCCCGCTGTCGCCAGGAGCACCCGGCGGCGGATCATCATCAAGCTGGAATCCTTTCCGTGACCAATATGCCCGACCGCCCGTCCGCGGATCGCCTGCCCGGGGATCGCATCAATGAGCCGGCCAACGTGCAATGGGGTGGCCGCTTCGCCGGTGGTCCGTCGGTCATCATGCAGGACATAAACGCCTCCATCGGGTTCGACCGCAAGCTGTGGCGGCAGGACATTCGCGGCTCGCGTGCCCATGCGGCGATGCTGGCCAGGATCGGTCTGCTCAGCGCGGAAGATGAGGATGCCATCGCCAGCGGTCTAGAGGCGATCGCCCACGAAATCGAGACCGGCCGCTTTGCCTTCGACGTCGCGCTGGAAGACATCCACATGAACATCGAGGCTCGTTTGACCGACCGCATCGGCGAGGCCGGCAAGCGTCTGCACACCGCGCGCAGCCGCAACGACCAGGTGGCGACGGATTTCCG
>DATAZJ010000185.1:0-2091 GCA_036272115.1 Rhodopila sp.
GCCGCGCTCGCCAAAATGCAGCGGGCGATGGGGCCGGAGGCGGTTGTTCTCCACGCCCGAAAATTCTTCCGGCCGGGTTGGTTCGGATTCTTCCGCGGCTGGGTCATCGAAGTGACGGGGATAATTTTATGAGCGAGCCAACCCCATCCCTTGCCGCCGGCATCGCAGAATCGATCCGCCGGATGTCGCACGGCCAGCTCGTGGAGTTGGTCGCCGCGTTGTCCGGCGAGCTGGCCGAAGCGAAAGCGCCGGCGGAGTTGCCAGGGGACGAAGAAGTCCGCGGCCGGTGCCGTGTCCTGGCGGAGCGGTCGGAGATCGGCACCAGCGAATACGGGAAGCGTCTTTGCCGGTGGTGCAAAACGTGGAAACGACTGGACGTCCTGCGCCGCCACCTTTGGCAGGCACATCGTGAAGACGTGCGGCATTTGCCCGCGTCGGAGTTTGCTGAACGGGAGGCGTTGCGTCTCGCTGTCAGTTTGGACAGCAGGCTGCCCACGGTGCCGCCAGGCGAACGATCAGGAGCGTAGACGGCGTCGGGGTTCAAAGCCCCGTTAAACGGAATTCAAACGCCCGGCGGAGCCGGCACGCGTGGTGCAATCGACGCACGGGCACGGAGGCCCATCCGGGGCCAAGGATGGTTGCGATGAGCAGAAAGGGTCGTAACAGCCGGGCACCGACGCCCGGCCAGGTGTGGGAAGCGTGGGACAGGTACGGGTGGGCGATCGACGGCTATTACGTGTCCGCGCCGGGCAACATCGACTGCCCGGTCGCTTACGTGGATGCGGCCTGGCCGGATCCGCCCGCCGGCTTCAACGCCAAGCAACTGGCGAAGGCGATCGCGGCGGACCGCAGCGTCCTAGACCGATCGACCCACGTCGATGCCGGACTATGCGTGGATTTGCGGCGATGCAGTGGACTTTACTGTGCCGTCCCCGTTCCCGGCTTTGTGTATGGGCTGCGCTGCCGTCCGCTCGACGGCGCAGGACCGGCGGTTGAACCACGGCCGTTCTGTCGCGAGATGTTTGAAGTGATGGCCGACATCTCGGGCCACACGCTGATGCGTCAAGTGCAGCCCGGCACGGTCGAGCCGGCGGCGGGCTGGGAAATGCGACGCCCCCGGCCGTGGCACCCGCGCAGGCAAAAGGCGGCCACAAAGCCGACTCCCGATCGTGCGCCTGCGAGCCCTGATCGGAAGAAAGCCAAAGCGGCCGCCTGATGCGTCTCGACCACAATTGAACCCGACCCGCTCCGCCCTGGCAAGGGGTAGAGCGGGCATGAAAATGAATTCGGCACAACGCATTCAATCCGACCGCTCCCCGTCGCCCCAGGCGACTGATGAATGGATTGACATCGACGAAGCGGCGAAGCGGGCCGGCAAGTCGCGTCGCCAAATCGCGTACGACGTTCAACGCTACGTCAAGAACGGCATGGCCCGCTCGGCGGTCCCTCCGGCGGGCGGCAAGGCGAAGTGGTACATCTGGGCCGGTGCCGACTTCCCCAGATTCGCTCGCGCGGTATCCCAAAGCCCCGCGCCCTTTGACCTCTCGGCGTTGACGGGACAGCAGCGGGGCACGCTGCTGCTACGTGAGGCGCTGGTCAAGCAATGGCGGGCAGCCTGTGACCAGTGCGACGATCGCACCGAACGGGATGTCACCGCCGATTTCCTTCTCAGGCTCAATCGCGAACGGGGGCTCCGGCTTTCGCCGCGGACTTTGCAACTGTGGCATTCGGCTTATCGCGCCTCAGGGCGGGCCGGCCTGGCGGACGGGCGGTGGCTCAAAACAAAACCGCCCGAACGGGACGACGACTTCATTACCGACTTGGAGCGGGAGTTTCTACATCCCAACAAGCCATCCCGTCGTTCGGCGTGGTTCGCCGCGTCCACGCTAGCGCGCATGGCCGGCCGGCCAACGATGGAATATCGCACCGCGTGCCGCTACCTGGCAGCGATCCCCAAGCCTGTGTCGGTGAAGATGCGGGACGGGGACGATGCCTTTGTTGCTCAGTGCGAGCCCTCGATTGAACGTGACTACAGCACGCTGCACAGCAACGAAGAATGGTGCGGAGATCATCATCAGTGTGATGTCATCG
>DATAZJ010000186.1:0-8384 GCA_036272115.1 Rhodopila sp.
GTATTGGGTTTGCACAGCAGGTTCGGCGCCACGACGGCCAGCAAGGTGGTGAACCCATCCTTGTTGTTGGTCAGCGCGTTGCAGAAAGCGGTTTCCGCGGCACTGCCGCGCGGTCCGATGATAAGATCGACGTGCGCGACCTCATTGCCCTCACCGACCAGAGATTCCCCAACGCCTACTTTGGTGATCTTTGCCATAACGGTTTCCTCTAAAGTCGTCTTTTTTATGGATCGGACGCCGGTCCTGCTCACGGGCCGCAGGTAGGAGACAGCCGATCTCCGGGCGCACCAAACAGAACCATTATCCTAGGCGAAGTGCAAGCCCAGTCGCCAAGCAAACGCCGTGGCCACGGTCAAGTCCGCGCTGGTGCCTGGATTGATGCCCTTCGCCTTCAAATCCCGGTCCCAATCCAGCAACGCGGGCAGCATACCCGCCGCATCGGCACAGCCCTCCAACGCCGCCCGAACGCAAGCGGCCTCGCGCTGAACCGACACCGCCACCGCCGCTCCGTGCTTTCGCAGCACATGACTGTCCGGAAAATCCGCCAAAAACCCCAGATACACCGCCAACGACGCCCAGGACGGATCGGCCCACCGCCGCCGCGCCGCCGCATAGGCCGCCACGCCATCCCCCAGCACATCGGCGAACCCGTTGCACCACTGCTGGGCCACGCTGTCCCGCCCAGCCGCCTCCGCCATCGCCACGCCCAACGCCACCGTCGCAACACGGCGGACATCATGACGGTCCGCCGCACCCAACCCGCCCGGTTGCGCCAGCCGGATCGCCTCAAACACCGCCTCGGCATCATCCAGACCGGACGCCGCGATCACCGCCGCCACCGTCTCGCCCCGCTCCGCCGCCACCGCCAACGGTCCGCACAACAGCAGAATCCCCAGATTGGTGTTCTGCCCCACCGCCGCTCGTGTCACCGCCGCAGCATCCCGAATCCGAGCACCCAACGCAGCCCCGGCGCGGCACAGCACCGGCCCCGACACCTCCGCGCTCAGCACGAAATCAGCCACCGTCATCCGATGCCCCGCCGCATGCACATGCACATTGCCCGGCTTCGGCGCCGCCAACTCCTCCAGACACGCCTCGACATACGCCGCGGCGATACTCATCGCAGCGCCGCCAGCAACCCGCCCGCGATACGCTCCGCCACCGACGCCGCCGTCACAAGCTGCAACCCCTTCCAGCCCGGCATCGAATTGACCTCCAGCACCCAAGGCCGCCCGTCACCATCCACCAGCAGATCGACCCCCGCATACGCCGCCCCGACACACGCAGCCGCCCGCACCGCCAAATCCAGCATCCCGGCATCAGGCGAGAAGGGCAGGGGCCGCGCGCCCAGCCGCACATTGGTCACCCAATTCTCCGCCTGCCGGGTCATCGCCGCGACCACCGACCCGGCGCAGACGAACAGCCGGTGATCACGGAAAACCCCAGTCCCCGTCGGCACAAACCGTTGCAGATAATAAACGCCCCCAACCGTCTCCGGCTCGGGCAGATCCGCCCCGCCCGAGATCATCCGCAAGCCGCGCCCCTGCGATCCGAACAGCGGCTTCAGCACCAGCGGCCCGGCCGGACATTCCCGCTCCACCACCGCAAGCGCCGCCGCCCGTCCCTCCACCGCCCAGGTCGCCGGCGTTGCAATCCCCGCTCGCGCCAGGAAAAAACTCGTCGTGGACTTGTCCACACATCGCTCGATCGCACGCGCATCGTTCCACACCGGAACCCCCAACGCCCGCAGCGCATGCAGCACACCCAGCCGCCGCGTCACCTCCTCAAAACTGCCGCCGGAGATCGACCGCACCAGCACCGCATCCGGCAACGCCCCGCCGAACCCCGGCAGCACGACGCCATGTGGATGCCCGGTATCGAACGCCGCCTCGGACAGCCGGAACGGCACCACCACGGCCCCAAGCGTCCGGAACGCCCGCATCAGCCTGCGCGCATGCCAGTCCTTCGAGTCGATCGCCAACCCGATGCGCGCCATGGGTTCGGTCAGGACACCCCGCCGAGGGAGGCATCCAGCAACGCCGCATCCACAGCCCCGGCAAAGAAGCTCTCGCCCGTCTCCAGTGCGGTCACGGTCACCGCCGCGGGACTGAACAACATCGGATCGATCGCGTAAAAATCACCCTTCGCCGCCTTGAATATCTCCGCGAACGGCCGCCCGTAGTCGCGCGATTTTGATGCCGGCATCGCCTCGGCCAGGTCCCGCGCCGCGCCTGCCGATCCCGTAACGAAAAGCTGCACCCGCCCGCCGAAGATGATCGCGTCGTTGGTGCGGCCCATCGCGGTGACGAAATCCGGATGCGGCGGCGGCAGCGGCGCGGCACCCAGACCGTCAACAATATGCGCCAGCGGAAAATGCAGTTCGTGCGCCTTGTGCAGCGCCACTTCCAGCACCCGGGCAACCACCTGCACCCCACCCGCCAGGCTCTGCGTCGGCGCATACAGAACGGCCAGATCGCCCACCGCCACCCCGCACGCCTCGGCCACCTCCTTCACCAGCGGCGCGGGCGGCGGCTTCCCGCTTTCCAGCACCAGCACCGCCTGCGCGGCGGACTCCCGGACATCCAGTTCCTCGAACAACTTCTCCTTGCGCGCCAGCACGCGGGCCGGTCCCGACCCCAGCGCAAAGAACGACCCTTTGCCCTTGCCATGCGACAGGCTCCACCCGGCATACTGACTGCCCAGGCACGCCGTCACCGGATCGGACGTGGAAACCGAGATCGTCCACGGCCAGCGCGGCAACGTCGCATCGGTCGCCAGCCGCACCTCACCCAGCCCACCCAGGCAGATCGCCCCCAGCCGCAACCCCGCCGCAATGCCGCCCGGACGATCGGCCCCCGCATCGATCAGCAGTTCGCCAGCCTCCCCGCGAGACACGCCCACCCGCAGCGCTCGGGCCTCCGCGCAAACCGCCTCCACCATCCGGAAGGCTCGAGCGTTCAAACCGGGTTGTTCGGTCATTGGACACCTTCCGCGCGAGCCAGGATTTCGATCGCCCGCTCGCGCACCAGTTGTTCCGCCCCGGCCGCGTCGGCGGCATCCGCCAGCACCGTGCAAAGCGGCGCCCCCGGCGGTACCGGCGCGTTCGGAGGCTGCCGATCCGCCGTCCAGGCCGGCCATGCAAAGCCAGCCGGCAGACGGATTTCCTGCCGCGCATAGACGGTCGCTGCCGCCGCCGCTGCCGGCCAGACCGGCGACACGTCCGGCAGCTCGCCTCCGCAGGCATCAAGATGCAGCCGGAATAACGCCTGCCCGGCGAAGATATCCAAAGTGGCGCCCGGCCGAGGATTCACCTCCAGCAGATCGACCCCGTCCCGCCGCACCAGGAAATCGGCGCTGTTCAGCCCGCGCAATCCCGTCAGCGCCACCAGCCGAGCGACAGCATCCCCAATCTCCGCCGCCCGAACGGACGAGACCGAAGCCGGCCGCGAGGCGCCGCCATAGCGGAACGGGTGGCGCGGCGAAGGATCGGCCCATTGCCGGGTCAACCCCAGAACACGGCACGCCCCCCCAGCCGCCAGGAAAGCAGCCGAAATCGCCTCACCGCCCACCCGTCGCTGATAATACCGCCCCGGCCGCTGCCCCATCCGCCGCGAGGACGCAGCGATATGCCCACCGCCCGACCCTCCGGCCCGTTTGCGCAGCCATGTGCCGCCAACCGGCGGGTCCCGCCGGACCTCCGGATGCGGCACCCCGGCGCGCACGCAGGTTTCGGCGAACCGGAACGGGTCCTTGAGCGCGGAGACCACATCGGCCGGATTCCCCAGCAAAACATGGCGGCCCGCCAGGGCCCGCAGCAGCGCGGGCCGGTCCTCGAAGCCGCTGCCCACCACCAGGCCGATCGCCCGCCGTCCCGCCGCCAGACGATCCAGCGATGCCAGCAACCCACCCCGCGAAAACCCCCGCCGCAAACTGCCCGGCACAACCTCACTCGCCTCGGCCAGTTCCCGCGTATCCAGATCGCCAAACAGATCGGCCACCAATGGCCGGTACCCGTCGCGCCGAGCGCAACTGGCCAACGCGCGACCGGACAGGGCCGCGATCAGGACCGCGGGTCCGCTGGCGCTCATCGGGCCAGTTCGCGAGCCAGCGCGAAAGCGTCCCGGAAATCCAGCGTCACCGGCTTGGCGCTTTCAAGCATGCGGCGAAACAGGCCGAATTCCGTCTGATACTTCGTCTGCCCGATCGCCAGCGGACCGATCCCCACCGCTCGGCCATTACCGATCTTCACGCCGTCGGCGAATACATCCAGCCCAGCGACGCCCAGCGGCGGCACCGCATTGACATCCGCCACCGCAAGCAAATCGGCCGCCTTATCCAACAGGTCCGAACTGATGATCTCCACACCCGCCCGCCCGGCACACAGGGCGACATCCGCATCGCGCAGCAACGCCGCCTTCAGATCGTCCGAACTGCCATCCGCGGCGGCCACCGCGGCGCCGAACCGCACGGCGATCTCATCCGCCGCCTTCTGCACACGCTGTATCCCGTCGTAGCCAACGAGGGTGACCTGCGCGCCCTCCAGCGCACTGATCACCGCCGAGGCAAACCCCACCACGCCCGTGGCGCCGAACACCAGGATCCGCGTCCCGGCCAGTTCGCGGCCATGCGCCGCCCGCAACGCCCGCTCCAACCTGGCCACCATCGCCGCCGCCGTGGTGAACGACCCCGCCGGATCGACGAACAGCGACAGCACGAACGGCGGCACCATCGCCTGCTTCGCCCGCTCCAGCATATCCAGCGCCGCGATCGCGTCCTTGCCGCCGATGAACACGCAGGTCTTCGCCCCGTCTTTCGGCGGCCGCGAGAAAATCGCGTCCTGCACCAGGTTGGCCACGTCGTCGATCGTTACGTTTGTATACGGGATGACCGCATCATACCCCGCATCCAGTGCCATGTTCAGATCGAACGGACTGGCGTGCCGCAACGGGCTCAGAAGATGCAGAATCCTTTTGTCGGCCACGGCGTTTCCTTTACTTGAACATTCCGGTTTTGTATTCAGGTCACGTCCACCGATGCGCCCCGATTCAACACGCGGCAGATCAGCAAGTCCAGATGTTTCATCACGCCGCCGGCTTCCAGCGCGCCGGCGAACCGCCTCGCCTCCCGCTCATCGGCCGCAAAGGCGAAGCCTGTGGGACCCCACGAACTCTGCCCGATCCCCGTCGCGCCTGCTTCCGCCAGCAAGCGCAATGCCGCTCCGACATCCGGACTGGTGAACCGTCCGCCCTGGCTCGGTGCGAAATAATCGCCGACATGCGCCTGGATCGCGGTGATCGCCGAACCGAACCCGCCCAGATCCTGTTCCGCCAGCGCAGGCAAAGCCTGCATCAGCACCAGCCGGCAGATCGCCCCCGATACCGCCGCATCCATCGGCCCCAGCGAGTCGAACGCCGCCCGCTCCCGCAGCCCCGACAGGCCCTCGCTGTTCCGGTCCATCACCAGCAGCACGCGCCACGCCTCGGGCATCGCGGCGCGCGCCAGCAGCGGCGGCGGCTCCGCCAGACGGCCCTTTCCGCCGTCGATCACCAGACCCCCCTGACCGAACAGCCCAATACCAATGCCGGACCGCGCCCCGCGCCCCAAAACCGCCGCATCACCCCGAAGATCGCCGCGAATATGACCCTGGGGATCGCCCCGAATATCGCCCCGAACGCCGCCCCGAACACCGCCCTGGGGATCGCCCGCCCGCCCGTGCAACCGCCGCACCGCCGCCGCCACCGCCAGCGCCAACTGGGTCCCCGAACCCAGCCCCGCATGCGGCGGCATCGCCTGCTCGATCGTCACGTCATGCTGTCCGGTCAGCCCCAGATGCGAACACATCTGCGCGAGATACCGGGCAACCCGCGCCTGCTCCGGACCGCGGACCCGGGTCACATCCGAACGGCGGACAACCAGCCGCGTCACCGGCTGGTCCAGCGACAGCCCGATACTGCCGAACCGCCGGCCCAGCCCGCCCTCCAGGTCGAAGAACCCGAGATGCAGCCGCGCGGTGCAGGTGACAGTCGAGGTCCGGCGCGACATATCCGGGTCGTCAAGCACCGGGCGTCGGCCTCTCGCCGTCATGGCGGGTGCCGGCCCGCCATCCACGCCGTCCAGGACCGATCACGAAAAAACCCATGGATAGCCGGCCTGCGCCCGCCATGACGGGATCGAAAGGCCCAGCGTCCCCTCGTGGGCCCACTCGTGCGTCCCCTGCGGCGGTTATTTCTCCTCGGACACCTGCGCCGACAACGGGCCGCCCTTCTTTCCCTTCGGCAAGGATGGCCGGCGACTCTTCTTTCTGGGTCGATATTGCATTCATCACGGACTATGTTCCACGGTGCAACCGCGGCTGGCAATGACCAGATCGATGATGACAACACCGGATTGGTGATGAACACGGGAGGACTCGCATGACGGCTGCACCGGCGGAACACGCATTCAGCGACGCCGAGGTGGAAGCCTGGCTGACCACGAACCTGCCGCACTGGAAGCTGGAACGCGGCTGGATCAGGCGGAAATACCGCACCAATAGCTGGAAGGGCACGATGCTGCTGGTCAACACCATCGGCCATCTCGCCGAGGCAGCCTGGCACCACCCGGACATTACGCTGTCGTATGCATGGCTCGAAGTCCGGCTCTGCACCCATTCAGCGAAAGGCATCACCGGCAAGGACTTTGCCCTGGCCCAAAAGATCGAGGACGTCGTGCAATGGCAACCCGGCACCGAGGGCGGCGCGCTGGAAGGCACCCCGCGCGACGATCCTCGCTTTGCCTACCTTAAATATGACTGAGGCGACACAAATCGCAGGCGCGGCGGCGTCGCTGAACGGCACTCCGGTTTCCCAGGCGGAGGCAATCCGCGCCGCCGCCGTGCTGCTGGCGAACAGCCGGTCCTCCGTCGTCGCCGGCATGGGCACCGACATCGCCGGCACGCGGGCATCGATCCGCCTGGCGCAACGGATCGGCGCATCCATCGACCACATGGACGCCGAAGCGGTCTTCGCCAATCTTGACGTCATGCGCCGCGCCGGCTGGATCGTCACCACCCCGCTGCAAGCCCGAGCTCGGGCCGACACCGTGCTGCTGGTCGGCGACGGGCTGGCCCAGGCGTGGCCGAATATGGCCGGCCAACTCGGCCTGAACGCACCGCCAACGCTGGCAGGCGGCACGCGCCGCATATTCCATTTGTGTCCAGGAACCACGCCCGCCGGCGTGCCGTCCGTTCGTGTCATCGCCGGACTGGACCCGCGACCCACGACAATCCTGCCCACCCTGGCCGCCCTGCGCGCGCTTGCCGCCGGCCGCGCCACGTCGCTGGACGAAGCCGCCGCCGCACCGCTGCGCGAACTCGCCACCGCCCTGGCCGAGGCGAAATTCGGTGTCGCGATCTGGTCCGCCGCCGCCCTCGACACCCTGGCCATCGAGACTCTGTGCGGCCTGATCGACGACCTCAACAAGAAGACCCGTTTCGCCGGCCTGCCGCTGGTTCCGCCCAACGGAGCCGAAGGCGTCGCCCAGGCCTGCGCGTGGATGACCGGCTTTCCCATGCGCACCGGTTTCGCCGGCGCCCAGCCGTTGCACGACCCCTGGCGCTTCGACGCCCAACGCCTGATCGACGGCGGCGAGGCAGATACAGCCCTGTGGATTTCGGCGTTTTCCCCGATCCCGCCGCCCTGGAACAATGCGGTCCCAACCATCGCCCTGGTCCCCGCGGGCACCGTCTTCGCCACGCCGCCGTCAGTGCTGTTCACCGTCGGTGATCCCGGCCGCGACCACGACACGATGGTGTTCGACCAGGCCCTGGGCGGCATCGCCTTCGCCGCCGCCACCGCGCCCACCGCCATCCCGTCTGTCGCCGATACGATGACCGCCATTACCGCGGCCCTTCCATGCTGACCCGCCTCGCCAACGGCCGCGTCGTCGATCCTGCCAACGATCGAGACGCCATCGGCGACATCTGGATCCAGGACGGCCGCATCATCACGCCCCCCGACCACGCCCAGGCCAGCGAAACCATCGACCTCACCGGCTGCATCGTCATGGCCGGCGGCATCGACATCCACACCCATGTCGCCGGCACCAACGTCAACACCGCCCGCCTGCTGCTGCCCGACCTGCGCGCCGGCACCGCCGCCGCGTCCGTCCCGGTCTCCCACATCATCGGCCGGCTTTACGCAGCGATGGGCTACACCATGGTGGTCGAGCCGGCGATCTCCCCCCACGTCGCGCCCCAGGCCCACCTGGAACTCGCCGACATCCCGATCATCGACACCGCCATCCTCGCCGTCCTCGGCAACGACGATTACCTGCTGCGCCTGATGGCCAACCGAGAAAGCCCCGCCGCCATCGCCGACTATGCCGCCCGCGTGCTGGCCGGAAGC
>DATAZJ010000187.1:0-5568 GCA_036272115.1 Rhodopila sp.
CCGCACCCGGGGAAGCACGGCTGCCGAATACCGTCATGGCAGGCGAAGGCCTGCCATCCACGCCTTCGTCGAGACTGGCACTGGAAGCCGTGGTTGGCGGCCCTTCGGCCACCATGACGACGAGAGACCGACACCCTGTGCGCGATGACCCGATTATTCCGGCCGGACTCGAAGCGTTCTGCACCAGCCACGGTCGCCACCCCCCAGGGCTCCAACGCGGAATAACCGCACCCGGGGAAGCACGGCTGCTGGATACCGTCATGGCAGGCGAAGGCCTGCCATCCACGCCTTCGTCGAGACAAACACCACCAGCCGCCCATCGCCCACGACAACGATGCAACCCCCGATAGGCCGCCCCCGGTGACCCGGCTATAACCCCCCCATCGCCCAACTGGCCGGAGGATAACGGTGATCGTTCTATTCGGCTCGATCAACCTCGACCTGATCTTCAACCTCCCCAACATCCCCCACCCGGGTGAGACCGTGCTCGGCCCCACCACCCGCATCGAGCCGGGCGGCAAAGGTGCCAACCAGGCGGTTGCCGCGGCACGCGACGGCGCGGCGGTGATCATGGCCGGCGCGGTCGGCCGCGACGCGCTCGCCGACGGCGCGCTGACCCTGCTGCGCGCCGCCGGCGTCAACCTGGACCGCGTCCGGCAGGTGGACGCCAGCACCGGCTGTGCCGCGATCGCCGTCGATCCCCACGGCAACAATGCCATCGCCGTCGGATCGGGCGCCAATCTGCTGGCCCGAGCCGCCCAGGTGGAGGACAAGCTGCTCGGCCCCGCCACCACCGTGGTCCTGCAAATGGAAGTGCAACCCGCCGAGACAGCCGAACTGATCGCCCGCGGCAGGGCAGGGGGCGCCCGTATCGTCCTGAACCTCGCACCCGCCGCGGCACTGCCCGAGGCCGCGCTGCGATCCGCCGACGTCCTGGTCGTCAACGAAACCGAGGCCGCATGGCTCGCCTCGCACCTGGGCTGTTCGGCCACGGCCGTCTCACTGCGCGCCCGTCTGGATGGCGTCGCGGTGGTGCTCACCCGCGGCGGGCAGGGCGCCGAGATCGCCAGCGCCGGCGCGACCTGGCACGAACCCGCCCGCCCGGTGCAGGCCATCGACACCACGGCGGCCGGCGATTGTTTCGTCGGCGTCCTGGCGCACCGCCTCGATTGCGGCGACCCGTTGCGCACCGCCGTCCACCGCGCCAGCGCCGCGGCCGCATTGTGCTGCACCCGCCACGGCAGCCAAGGCAGCATCCCGACCCGACCGGAGACGGATGCGTTCCAATAGCCGCCCCCGAACCGACCCAGCCCACCGCGTCAGCCGCCCGTCATCCGCGCCCGCCATCCACGCCCGCCATCACCGCCCGCCATCCAGGGATCGCGGCAACCGCCCGGCACACGGGACATTCACCCCACGCGGTCCGCATTATCCTTGCCCTGTTCACCGATCCTGTCAGACGATGACGGACCGCCGCGATCAGGATGATCTTTGCATGCCATCCGACTTTCCCGTCCCCACCCTCGACCACGTCGTCGTCAACGCCCGCGACCGCATCGACGACGCCGCCAGCACCTATCGCCGCCTGGGGTTCACGCTGACCCCGCGCGGCTATCACACCCTGGGGTCGATGAACCATCTGGCGATGTTCGGCACCGACTATCTGGAACTGATCGCCGCCAAACCCGGCGACGACAGCCGGCCGGAGATCATGAGCGCCCCCTTCGGCCTCGACGGCCTGGTGTTCGGCACCGAGGACGCGACCGCCACCTATCAGGCCCTGCAAGCCAACGCGGTGCCGATCGACCCGCCCCAGCAATTCTCCCGTCCGGTCCAGATCGGTGACGCGACCCGCGACGCGGTGTTCCGCACCACCCGGCTGCAACGCGCCGCCACGCCGGCGGGCCGGCTCTATTTCTGCCAGCATTTGACCCGTGACACCGTCTGGCGCGACGAATGGCGCCACCATGCCAACGGCGCCGTCGGGATCGCCCGGGCGGTGATCGCGGCCGAGGACCCACGCACACTCGGCGCCCTCTTCTCCCGCATGTTCGGTCCCCGCTCGGTTCGCCCGACCGACGACGGCTGCGCGCTGATCCTGGGCCTGTCGCGCTTCGATGTCGTCACGCCGGCAGCCGTCTGGGAGATGTTCGGCGGTGCCGCGCCTGACAGCCGCGGACGGCGCGACTACATGGCCGCGCTGACCATCCGCACGCTGTCGCTCGACGCGGTGGAGACGGTTCTGGACGCCGGCGGCATCAAAGGCTGGGATCGCATCGGCACCAGCATACTGGTCCCAGCCCCCGAGGCGTTCGGGGTAACCATCGAATTCAGTGTGTGACGTGGTCCGAGTGGCCCCGCCGCCGTCCTTCGCGACCGAAGTCCCCCCGGCGCCCGAAACGACGCGCCGAACGTCAGTTAATTTTACACATCCTAGTGCCCGATCGCGGTAAAGCGCGAGTCACGAGGTGACCGCGAATTTCCGCGTGAATCGGCTACTCGGACAAAACTGCGACGTATCGCGCTTCTCTGATGCGCGATACTAGTCGGCGACCGGATCAGGCTCGCGCAACACATTGAAGTTCCATTTCTTGACCGAATGGCATGCTTGCTGCTTTCACGCGGCGAAACATTGCACAGCAGGAATATCATGCCATCGAGACTGATTTTGACGAGCCTTGCAATCGCGGCATCATTGGCATGCGGCAATCCGCGCAGCGCCGCAGCCACGACGCTTATCCAGACCAACACCAACACGCAGACGATTTCGCTTCCCGATCCGAGCACAGGCGCCATCGTTCCAGACTCGTTTTTCACCGTAACGTTTGACCCGTTTGTCGGGGATGGCCTGACGGATGCGGTGTTCGCGGTCACCGAAACCTTCAGCGGAAGCCTGACGGTCGGCGGCCAGGGAGGCTCCGGCGGGGGCGTCGGTTTCGGCGGCAAGTACCTTTTGAACGGCGACACAGTCACTGGACTGGGTGGTGGTGACGGCAACGGCGGAGGACCCAATCTGACCTTCCCCCTCAGCGCGGCCGCGACAGCCTCACAGGATATCCTCTATCAATTCACCCAGCTCATCGGAACGGGTCCGCTCGATTTCACCGAGGTGCCCGATGCGGCCACAGCGGTTTTCACCGGCAGTTTCACGCCAGGGGTGGCGGAACTGGACGGAACGGTAACGGTGACCGAGACCCTGACCTACACGTTCCACGGAAACGGCGCGCTGGTGGCACCAATTCCGGAGCCGGGCTCGCTGACACTGATCGCCACCGGATTGTTCGCCTTGTGTGCGTTGCGCCGGCAACGGGCACATAACCCGCCGGCAACAGGCACATAACCCGCCGGCAACGGGCACATAACCCACCGGCGACGGGCACATAACCCACCGGCGACGGGAACATAACATGCCGGCAACGGGCCATGGCGTGCCGGCCGGCGCGGCATGACCTTGGCACGGCAAGCACCGCCGGCACGAACCGCCACCCCAACCACTGCTTTCGGACCCGCACAGCCCAGCCGAACCTGAGCCCCCGGTAACGTTTCCTTCACCAATTGATGCCCATCCTGCCGGTGTGACAGCCGCGCTCTTCCCGTGACCGACTTCCATCATCCCGCGACATTCGCCAGCCGCGGAGTCGCCGTGCCCTTCACCACCCCGATGCTGGCCGGCGCTCGGGTGCGTGCATCTCAGCGCACCGGGATCGAACTGGTGGTGCCGAACCCGTCCGGCAGCGACGGGATCTACATCCTGCACTGGCCCGGGGTTCGCGCGCTCTGCCGCCCGACCGTGCATGACACGATGCTGTTCCGCCGCCTGTCCGGCGTGCCGGCGATCAACCCCGACCAGGTCCGGGACGCCGCGCTGGAGGTCGCGTTGGCAGGCCACGCCGGGCGGGATGTCACGACCGCCGCCGAAGCCGCCATCGTCCATGAACGCCAGCAGCATTTGCTCGCCCATGTCCTGCTGCTGACCGGACTGGTGGCGCAACGCGACCCCGACGGGACGTCCCCCGATCACACGGCGGACATCGAAAGCCGCGCCGGCGCCGTGCTGCACCGGATCGCGCCAGCGCTCGGCCGCACCGCCGCGCAACTGGCCGCCTCCCTGGCCACGATCGGCGTGCTGTTCGCACCCGTGGGCATCACCGCCGGCGACCGGTCCGCCCGCATCCCCCGCTCGCTCACCCGCCTGCGGAACACGCTGACCGACCTGGCAGAGTGGCTGGACGCCGATCCCGACAACGATATCGGCGGCCTGGGCCGAGCCATCGCCGTCGCGATGCGCCGCGCCTGCGACACCGGCGAGGCCGCGCTCGCCGCCGCCCGGTCCGCCCTGATCGATCCGCTGGCGCTGCTGAGGCGATGGATCGCCGATCCCGCCGGCGTGCAGGCGACCGCCCGGCGCTGCGCCTGGCTGCTGGACGGCTGGGAACGCGTTGCCCTGCTGTGGCTCTCGGCCAATCCGCTGGTGTCGCGACGGGTGGCGTTGCTGGAAATGGCGCCGCTGATCCCCGTCCTGCCGCGAGAGGTGACGGCATGGACCGATATCCCGATCCACCCCGACATGCTGCGGCAGGCCTGCCGCGTCACCAGCCGCGAGGATGGCTGGCGCACCGGCGGTTCGGCCTTTGCCCTGATCGAGCGCAATGAAAAGCTGCTCGCCATGAGCACCTGAATGACCAACGAATCGATCGGCACGCCGCTCCCCGCGACCCAGTCGCGAACCCAGCTCCCCGCGACCCAGCTGCGAACCCAACTCCCCGCGACCCAGTCGCCAAAGCGCCTACCCGCGCCCCAGCCACCGCCACAGCCCCCCACGGCCCAGCCCTCCACAGCCCAGATCCCCACGACCCTGCCACCAGCCGGGCTCCCCACGATCCAGGCCATGGCCCGAACGGTGCGGGACGCCGAAGACCCGCGGATCATACGCATCGTGGCGATCGTCGATGCGATGATCAACCGCGGCCCGGTCGACCAGTTGATCGTCCCGATCCGCCCCCGGCTCGCGACCTTGCGTCCCCCGCGTCCCCTCCGCTTCGCCAGGCTGCTGTTTCATCCGCTGGAGCGCCTGGTCGTCCCCGCCGCCCGCTGGCGCCCCGGCCAGAAAGCACTCCCGCGCACCGCCCTGCGTCCCATGGCAGACCACGTGCGGCTCACGATGGGGCCGGCAGCCACCGCCATCGAGGCCGAGATCGCCGGCCACACCACCGCCGAGACCGCGCTGATCGTGCGGCTGGGACGCTCGCTGTGGCCCGCGGCCGCTCCAATCCTGGCCGCCGGGACGATGCCCGCCACCTGGAACACGACCGCCCTGGGCGAACCGGCCTACCGAGCCCTCGCCGCCGCCGTGGCGGCACTGCTTGCCGAGGCGCCCGCCCTCGACACACTGTGTTCGGCATCCGTGGCCGACCTGCTGCCCCCGACCGCCGAGACGGTCACCTCCCTGCTCGCGAGGGTCGCGAAATCCGACCGCGCCGCTCTGCCGATGATGATCACGCTGCTGCTGGACCGCCTGCCGGAGGCCGCCGGCCTGCTGCCCACCGCGCGTGAGGGCCAGCAAGCCGC
>DATAZJ010000188.1:0-2283 GCA_036272115.1 Rhodopila sp.
CATGGATACCGACCTCCGTCGGCATGACGGATAGGGTGAACAAGAGAGTCGGCATCAACGCTGGTTTGGCATCATAGCCTGAATACCCGACGGGCGTTGTTACGAAACACGCCTTGTCGTTCTGCCTCGGTCAGTTGGATACGAAACGTATAGCGGGGGTCATCGAAATCCCAGTGTGGGTAGTCGGTCGAGAACAGCAGCCGGTCCCAGCCGATCCAGTCGATGATCTGCCGCAGATGCTCCGGTTCTTCGGTTTCCTCGATCGGTTGGGTCGTGTACCAGAACCGGTCGCGGATGTATTCCGATGGCGGTCGTTTCACGTGCGGGACTTCGGTGCGCATCCGGTTCCATAGTCTGTCGAGGCGCCAGCCCAGCGATGGCGCCCAGGCGAAGCCGCATTCGATCAGCACGAACCGCAAGTCGGGGAAATGGTCTGTTACGCCCTCCATGATCAGGCTGGTCACCACCGCTTGCATGCTCTGCGCATTGGCGTGGTGTTCCTGCATGTAGAAGGACGGCCAACCGGCGCCGGTGGACGGATGGCCCGGGACGCCGGAGATGTGCAGGCCGATCGGCAATCCGGCGGCGACGGCGGCCTGATAGATCGGCCAGTAGCGGCGGCGGCCAGGGGGTTCGGACATGCGGGGCGGCATGTTGATGATGCGGTAGGCGCTGTTGGGCGCGCAACGTTCGATCTCGGCCACCGCTGCGGCGGGGTCTTCCTGGGAAATGGCGATGCCGGCGGACAATCTTGGTTCGGGCTTCACCCAGGCCTCAAGCTGCCAGTCGTTGGTGGCGGAACAGAGGGCGGCGCCGAAGTCCAGATTCCGTTCGTCGCAGCCGCCGGGGCGGAGGCACATCAGCATGCCATGCTCGATGCCGTAGGCGTCCAGGTGATGCGCGCGCATGAAGGCCAGATCGGAGCCTGGCGGGCCGCCATTGGGTGGCCATGCGTCGGCGCGGGCGACGGCCGGGGTCATGCGCGGGTGCGCCAGTGTCGAGGACAGGCCCTGACGCAGATGCGAACCGTATTCCTGCCAGTGGGCGGCCCAGCGCTTGGGCAGAAATGGTAACAGATCGGCATTGGAACGGAAATTCGGATGGATATCGCAATCGACGATGCCGGTTTTGGATTTCTGCGGCGCGTCGTATTCGAGGACACTCTGGCTCATGCGACAGTCTCCTGGAACGCGGCGGCCAGCCTTGGGTAACTGGCCAGCGCATTGCCTGACAGCAGCGCCGGCAGCATTTCCGGGGGCAGGCCGGGGGGAAGCGCGTTGTCGCCGTCGAATTGCCAGTGTGGAAAATCGGTGGAGAACAACAGCATTTTTTCGCCGTCTATGTGGTTCAGCGTGGCGCGCACCTTGGCGGGGTCTTCGGGTGCGTCGAACGGCTGCAATGTCAGGCGGACTCGGTCTCGCACGATGTCGGCCGGCGGGCGGTCCACCCAGGGGGCGTCGGGACGCAGGCCGCGCCAGATCTTGTTGGTGCGCCACATGAACGGCGGCAGCCAGGTGATGCCGGATTCCAGCAACACCACGGTCAGGTCTGGGAATTTCGCGAACACGCCCTCGGTGATCAGGCTGAGCAACTGGCTGTCGAAGGCCTGTGCCTGCGCGGCGTAGTCCTCAATGATGAAGGACGGCCAGCCGGTCGGTGTCGGCGCGTGGCGGAACATGCCGCCGGCGTGGATGCCGATGGTCAGGCCGTGGCGTTCCGCGGCCTGGTAGATCGGCCAGTAATAACGGCGACCGAGCGGCATGTCGGTCATGGCGGGGAGGAGGATTTGGACGAAGCGTGGGTCGGCGGCGCAGCGCTCGATTTCCTTCGCGGCCAGGTCGGGGCTTTGCATCGGTATGGTGATCGCGCCGAACAGGCGTGGTTCGGCATCCAGCCATTCCGCCCGCATCCAGTCGTTGATCGCCCGGCAGAACGCAGCGGCCATGTCCTCGCTGTGGAGCGCCATGGAGCCGTGGAGGCACTGCGCGATGGCTGCGCGCAGTCCGAAACGATCGAGGTGGGCGCGTAGCAGGTTCAGATCGGTTCCCGGTGCGCCTTGTTTGGGCCGCCAGTCGGGACGAGCCGACAGCGGCGCGTTCGGCGGTAGGCGGTCAGGCTGAAATCCAGGCGATCGATGCCTCGGATGCGGAACTGGTCGGCCCAGTAGTCGTCACAATAGGGCAACAAAGCGCCGACCGACGGCACCGCGACATGCACATCGCAGTCGATCGCGCCTTGCGTCGGTTGCTGTATCGTTCTCTTCTGCCTCATCAGCCCATGACA
>DATAZJ010000189.1:0-1686 GCA_036272115.1 Rhodopila sp.
GTGACCTCGGTATAGACAGCCATCGGGGCCGGCCGGTTAATGTGTCCAGTTTTCCACGCGACCGTATTTGAAATTGTCGGCGTAGGCCTTGGGTTTGATGCGGCGGTGCTGCGGCAGCTCGACCTCGTACTGGATGGCGGCGCGTTCGGCGTAGGCGATGGCTTCCTCCCGCGTGTCGAAAGACAGCTTCACCTGGGTCTGAGTGTCGCCGCCGCCGGTCCAGCCCATCAGCGGGTCGGCGGTGCGGCCATGGGTGGGGACGAATTCCAGTGCCCAATCCTTCGTGTTGGCCCAGCCCGACTGCATCGCGGTCTTCGGCGGCTGGAAAATGCGGGCACGCATGGATGACGCCTCCAGAAAAGCTCGTTTGCGAACGTGGTTCGCGCATTCCGGCGACACCGCCTCACGCGATCACATTCCGATGGCACATTCCTATGGTCGGGGCGGCGGGACTCGAACCCACGACCTCCTGTACCCAAAACAGGCGCGCTACCAGGCTGCGCCACGCCCCGACTGTCGGAATCGGCCGGACCCTATGGGCGGGCGCGTTCCGATGCAAGGATCAATCGCAGCGCGGTGACGGGCAGGCTACGGCGCGTTGCCGAAAATCCGCTGCTTTACCGTGTCGCCGACGCGGATATCCAGCTTGGCGGTCACCCCACCGGCCAGTTCCAGCGTCGCGCGCACTGGCCCGCGGCTGTCGATCACCGCCAGGCTGCGCGGCGTGGTGTTCTCGGCGATGGATCGGATGGTGCCGTCGGGATTGATGAACACCATGTCCAGCGGCACCAGCGTATTTTCCATCCACATCTGCGATTCCTGGGCGGAGCCCCAGTCGAACAGCATGCCGCCGTCCTCCGGCACCTTGGGGCGGAACATCTCGCCGACGGTCTGCTGCTTGTCGGTGAGGGCCATCTCCACGTTGAACACGTGCTGCTTGCCGTCGTGGGAGACGATGACCAGCTTTTCCTTCGGCAGTTCGGGCTGCGGTTTGGTCGGTTCCGGCGCTTGCGCCATGACCGCCAGGGATAGGGTCGCGGCGAGTGCCAGCAGATAGCGCCGTTGCATGCGGATCGGACTCCTTGGTCGGTGGTTGCGTGGCGTGGTCCCCCCTCACGCGGCGAGGCGGGTGGTGATGCAATGGTGTTGTAGCCGGGGCCGTTCGGGCCGGCCAGACGGGGCAAGCCGATCCGTGCCGGGAGGATCGCCCCGAACGGCTGTGTTGACGGTTCCGGCCCCGGCAGATCGCGTCAATCACGGCTCAGCGCTCGAATCCGCAGGCTTCTGATGCCGACGCCCAGGATGCGATCGTCCTTCGAGTCCCGGACATCGATCGGCCGCACCGGCAGCGCCACCAGCAGATGCAGATCCAGCTCGGTTTGGCCGTCGGTGCGGCGGGTCGGCAGAAGCCATTCGTTGGGTCCGTCGGTGACGGCCAGCGGCACCATGGCCTCGCCGTTGACCGACAGGATGACGGGGCCGTTCAGCAGTGGCGCCATCATGTCGAACTCGATGGCATGCGGGCCCCGCAGCGGCGCATCGAACCACAGCCGCAGTGCGCCGTCCGGACCGGACGACCAGCAGCCCCAGGCCTCCGGCTTATGCCAGCCATTCCGCAGCATGCCATTGTCGCCCAGATCGCCGGAGATGCGGACCAGGCTGCCGATGGGGCAGGGGGCTTCCTGC
>DATAZJ010000190.1:0-15213 GCA_036272115.1 Rhodopila sp.
AGGGTCGGAGCCCCCTCATTGTAGGCATAGCCGGGATAGATATTGGCATAGGGATCAACCACCGGATACGCGGGCGGCGGGTGTTGCGTTCCGCGCCGGCGGCCCCGCGCACGCTTTCCACGGCGCGCCCGGCCGGCCCGAGTTTCATCCCGGTGGCGGTGGGCGGCCGATGGAACACGAACGCGGGCACGAGCGTGGCCATTAGCAACCGCCGGAGCTAGGGTGGCAGCGACACCACGCGTCGAAACGATGGGAAAACCAGATATGGCAGTCCGACTTGTCGTGACAATCAACGCCGCACCCGGCAAGGGCGCGGAACTCGCTCGGGTCTTCCGCGACCGCTGCGCGGAGGTCAGGCAAGAACCCGGATGCGAACAGTTCGAGGTATTCCAGAGCGCGCTCGATCCGGACAAGTTGACACTGCTCGAATTATGGACCGATCAGGCGGCCCTCGACGTCCACGCGAAGGTGAACGCCACCCGAACACCACTGCCCCCCGGATTGCGGATCGGCGCCGGTGAGCGCGAGGATTACCAATATAACCGCACCCGCTAACGCAGCGTTGCCGCGTCGATCTATCGAAGCAACAACGGCAGGTGCCGTGTCAGTATCCCATCCGGATCGCGCAATTCATGCACGATAGTGAAATGATTGGCGTGCGGCACCGGAATCAGCGCGCCGGGTAGATGCGCCGCCGAACGCAGTGCGTGCAAATCCCGGCTGTCCGACATCAACGGCGGCAGTTCCGCCGTCCCATATGCCAACGCCAACGGCTTATCGACCAGTGGCAACCGCATCGGCGATAAAGCAACGATCTCCTGCTCCGTCAGCCGCAGCCTCTCATTCAGATAGGTGTCGCGTATCGGCCCCATCTCAAACAGCCCCGAAATCGACAGTCCCGCCTTCACCAGAGAATGGCCCAGGCACATCGCTGTCAGATGCCCTCCGGCCGACCAGCCGGACAGCACCACCGGACCGTTGATGCCGTGTGCCGGGCCATGCATCGCCAGCCAGTCCAGCGCCGCATTGATCTCCGCGACGATCTCGGTCAACGACGCATCGGGCGCCAACGTGTATCCCGGCAACGCCGCCGCCCAGCCGCGCGCATGCGGCCCGGCGATCAGATTGGCGAACTGCTCTTTGCTGTTGCGCTGCCAGTAGCCGCCATGAATGAAAACGATGCACGGCGCATCCGGATCGGACGCCGGAAACAGATCCCAGGTGTTACGCTCCCGAGCGCCGTACCGCAGATCCAGGTGCACTCCGTTTGCCGCACGAAACGCCGATGACGCCGACTCCCTGGCCGCGTTCAGCACTGCGCTGTCCACCACATGAGACGTATTGTTGTAGGCCGCGTCCCGTTCGCCCTGGCTCAGCAGGCCCCATTTCGTCATGAAGCTCATGCTGTCGCCTTCTGGTACCAGTCCATGATCTGCCGACCTTGCCAGAATACTGTCCCGGGACGGCTGGCCATGTGCGCCAAGGCGCGCTCGAACCAGCCAATCCGGTGCGGCACCCCACTGATATACGGGTGCACCGCCAACCCCATGACCTTGGCACCTTGCTCACCGGACTCTTCATGCAGCCGCTCGAACTGAGCGATCGTGCGATCGAATAATTCCTCCGCCCGATGATGCTGGATCATCATCATCGGGATGTCGTTCAGCTCAACGCTGTACGGCATGGTCAGCATTGGCCCATGCGTCGTCTGGATCGTGGCGGGCAGGTCATCGACCACCCAGTCCGCGCAATATTTGATCCCTGCTTCCGCCAGCAGATCAGGTGTGTCCAGGGTTTCGGTCAGGCCTGGCGCCAACCATCCCACAGGATCGTGCCCCCCGGCTTTCCGCAACGCTGCGATAGCGTCGCGGATCATGCCACGCTGGTCCTCGACCAGATGCGTCGCCATCTGGTGATAGCCATGGACCATGAACTCCCACCCCGCATCGCGGCAGGCGTCCGTGACCCGAGGATACGCCGAAGGCACCACCCCGTTGATCGCCAGCGTCGGCGCGATGCCGTGAAGATCCAACGCCGCCTTCAGCCGCCAGAACCCAACCCGCATCCCATACTCGTGCCACGCCCAGTTCGGCACGTCCGGGATCACCGTCGCGCCTTGCGGAGGGCTCAGCACCTGCCGCGGCATGGTACGGTCGATGTCCCATCGCTCGATATTCACCACCAGGAAGACGACGACGCGTTTGCCGTCGGGCAGCGACAGCTTCGGACGATCAATCGAGGCCTGGTACTCAAGGCGCTGGGACGGCTTTTGTGGGTCTGTCATGCGACGATGATGACGGGGGCCAGCGGTTCGTTCAAGCCGGGCATCGAAAGTAATTCCCCACGTTATTGGGGCACCTCAAGCCCCTGTCCCCTCCACGAAGCAAATGATTTTCGTGCCGCCCCAGCAGGCGACACCCTCGCCAGTGGGATTATCGTGCCGATGCAGCACACTGTCGTCCGGAACATCGACCCAGGCATAGGGCGGATCCTGCCAGCGCGCGAACTCGCCGCCGATGAAGGCCTGAAAGTGGCCATTCACGATACGGTACCGTACCGTCCGGCAGTCCGAGCGGTCGCAGCATGACATATTGGTTTGCGGCTGGTGCAGGCTTCTGAACCACGGTGCCAGACCAGGGTCCGCGTCCGGCGGTGGCGCGGCATGCAGCGGTACAGGGCCGGCGAAAAACAGGCACGATGCGGCGATCACGCGCAAGCTGGCGGAAGACATCGGGGTCATCGCAGACCTCTCTCTGGTTCCAGACGCTCAGTCCGCAACCGTGGATGGTGGACAGCGACAACGCCAGAGGCGTCTCGACACCGCGCGTTCAAGTCCCCGTGAAATCGGCGCCGGAAACCCTTCGAACGCTCAAATGTGCCCCAACGCCCGCAGAATCACCTCCGGCGTCAGCGGAATTTCCGAGATCGTCACCCCGAACGAGGCCAAGGCGTCGTTGACCGCGTTGGCGACCGCCGCCGCCGCGCCCGCGGTCCCGGCCTCGCCCGCGCCCTTCGCCCCAAGTTCACTGTCCGCCGTCGGGGATACCACGTGGCCGACCGCGATATCCGGCATCTCGGCGGCCATCGGCACCAGGTAGTCGGCCATGCTCGCGTTCAGCATCTGGCCGCGCTCGTCGTAGCGGCAGTGCTCGAACAACGCCGCGCCCAGACCCTGCACCACACCGCCGCGCACCTGCTCATCGACAAGCTGAGGGTTCAGGATCGTTCCGCAGTCTTCGACGACCCAGTGACCAAGCAGCCGGATCATTCCAGTGTCCGGATCGACCTCCAGATAGCTGGCCTGGACACCGTTGGTGAAGGCAAATGGATAAGCCCGAGGCACATAATGCCGAACAGCCATCAGCTCGCCCTGGAAACCGGGCGGCAGCGTGTCCGGCCGGAAATAAGCGATCCGCGCGAGTTCCGCCAAGGTCAGGCGTTCGGTCAGCGTGTCCGCATCCACCACCCGGCCGTCGCGAATATCCATCGCTTCCACACGGGTTTGCAGAATACTCGCCGCGACTTCCAGAATGTTCAGCCGCAGTTGCTTGCCTGCCTGCCACGCGGCTTCCCCGCCGATGCCGGCGGCGCGAGAAGCCCAGGTACCGCCGCCATATGGCGTAATATCCGTATCGCCGGACATCACCCGCACGTCCGCCAGTTTCACGCCCAAGGCGGTCGCCACCACCTGGGCGGTCACCGCCTCGGCACCCTGGCCCTGTTCCGTCACACTGGTCTGACAGACGATCGTTCCGGCCGCGTCCAACCGCAGTGCCACGCCGTCCTGCGACGATATACGCGCGCCACCGACGCCGTAGAATGCCGCCGAGGGGTTGGTGATCTCGACAAAGCTGGCGAGACCGATACCGCGATGAATGCCGTTCATCCGCGATGAGGCCTGATCCGACCGCAGCGCATCGTAATCCATCATCGCCAGCAGCTTGTCCAGCGACGCATGATGCGACAGCGATTCGAACCGCATGCCGGTGGGCGACGCGCAGGGATAGGCATCGTCCGGAACCAGATTGCGCCTGCGGATTTCCACCGGATCCATGCCAATCGCCCGGGCGGCCAGATCGACCAGCCCCTCGGTGACCGAACAGGCGATCGGGTGCCCAACACCGCGGTATTGGCACATCGGCGTCTTGTTCTGAAACACGACGCGGGTCCGGGCGCGATAATGCGGCGTCGAGTACGGGCCGCCGACAAGGTTCACGATTTGATTGGCCTCGATTGCGCTGGTACGCGGATACATCGAATAAGGGCCAATGCCGGTCAGATCATCGATCTCAAACGCTGTGATCACACCGTCCTTCCGGACGGCGACGCGGCCCTTCACGCGGTGATCTCGCGCATGAATATCGGTGACGAAGCTTTCCAGCCGGTCGGCGACATATTTCACCGGCCGGCGTAGCATTTTCGACAAGGCGGCGGTGGCCATCTCGTCCGGATAGACATGGACCTTGATGCCGAACGACCCGCCGACATCCTTGCACACGACCCGAACCTGGTGTTCTGCCAAACCCAGATGCAGCGCCACGATGTTCTGGATCATGTGCGGCGCCTGAGTGCCCTGATACACCGTCAGGCGATCCTCGCCCGGCCGCCAGTCGGCGACCACCGCGCGAGGCTCCAGCGTCACGCCGGTATGGCGGCCAAAGACGAATTCCGTTTCGGCCACAGCATCAGCCCGAGCGAACGCCTCATCCACCGCGCCGGCTTCCAACTGGCGCTCGAACGCCAGGTTGTCGCCGAGCGACGCATGGATCACCGGTGTTGCGGCGTCGAGCGCGGTGCGCATATCGGCGACCGGCTCCAACTCCTCATAGTCCACAACGACCTGTTCCGCCGCGTCCTCCGCCGCCGCCCGGGAATCAGCGACGACGGCGGCAACCGCTTCCCCCTGCCAGCAGGCGATATCCACGGCGATGGCATGTTGCGGTGCCGATTTCAGGCCCTTCATGTGCGACAGGACACCGACCCACGACGAACACACCGCCGCCAGTTCCGCCCCGGTCACGACCGCAACGACCCCCGGCATGGAGCGTGCGGCTTCCCGATCGATCCGCTGGATACGGGCGTGCGCATAGGGCGAGCGAACGAATGCGACGTGCACCATGCGCGGCAGGACCAGATCGCTGACGTATTGGCCGCGTCCTTGCAGCAACCGCGCCAGGTTGGGCCGCGGAACACCACGCCCGATATAGGAATTCGGCCGGTCAAGCGGCGACAATGCGGTCATACCGTCACCGTGCCTATGCCCGCCCGTCATCGTCAATCGTCACCGTCAATGTAGCCTAATGCAAAAACCGGGCGCACACTGCCGACAATATCAAAAAGCCGTCCAGGATCATGCCACCTTATCCGCCGCCAGCCGCCCGTGAGGGGTGGCGATAACCCGATGTCCGAGACCGTCCGGGTTCCGCACCGAGGCCTCATCACCGCGTCCGCGATGCTGGCGATGCTCATGCAAACCCTGGACTCCACCATCGCCAACGTCGCGCTGCCCTATATGCAGGGGGGCATGTCGGCCTCGGCCGATGAGATCACCTGGGTGCTGACGTCCTACGTCATCGCCGCCGCGATCATGACCGCGCCGGTCGGTTGGATGGCACGTCGTTTCGGCCGGAAAAAGCTGTTCATCGCCTCCCTGGCCGGCTTCACGGTGGCTTCCATGGCCTGCGGTGCGGCGCAAACGCTGGATCAGCTTGTGGCCTTTCGCCTTCTGCAAGGCATGTGCGGCGCGGCGATTGCTCCCCTGTCCCAGGCGACGATGCTGGACATCTACCCATTCTCCAAACGAGCCCAGGCAATGGCGATCTTCTCCATGGGGGTAACGATGGGACCGATCATGGGCCCGACCCTGGGGGGATATCTGACCGACGCCTATAGTTGGCGGTTCGTGTTCTACGTGAACCTGCCGTTCGGCATCCTGGCGATCCTGGGCCTGCTGATCTTCATGCGGGAGACCCCGTCGCAAAGCAGCCTGCGCTTCAGTTGGTACGGATTCGCCATGCTGGCTCTGGCCTGCGGGTCGTTGCAACTGATGCTGGACCGCGGCCAGGAACTGGACTGGTTCACCTCCAACGAAATCATAGCGGAGGCTCTGATCGCCGCGCTGGGTTTCTACCTCTTCATCGTCCACATGTTCGTGGCCGACAAGCCCTTCCTGTCCCCTGCGCTTTTCAAGGACCGGAACTTCAGTTCCGGCATGGTGATGGTGTTCTGCGTCTCGTCGGTGATGCTGTCCACATCGGCGCTGCTGGCACCCTATCTGCAGAACCTGGCCGGCTATCCCGTCTACACCGCCGGCTGGGCGATGGCCCCGCGCGGGCTCGGCACCATCATGTCGATGTATCTGGCAAGCCGGCTGGGCATGCGGGTCGATCAGCGCAAGATCATGGCGTGTGGCCTCGTGGTCTTGGGCTGGGCACTGTGGGACATGAGCAACTGGACCCCTGATGTGACCCAGGAACAGATGATGCTGACGCTGGTGCTTCAGGGATTCTCCATCGGCCTGGTGTTCAACCCGATGTCGGTAATGGCGTACACCACCCTGTCGCCGCAGATGCGCGGGGAGGGCACGGCATTGCAATCGCTCGCCCGCAATATCGGGTCCGCCATCGGCATTTCCGTAACGTCCTTCACGCTGACCCGCGGCGCGCAGACCACGCATGCCGAAATCGCCGCTGGGATCACACCGTTCAATCGGGTCCTGCAGATGGGCGACCAAGTGTCGCACATGTTGAACCCGGAGACCCGGCACGGCGCTGCGCTGCTGGATTCCATGATCAACCAGCAGGCCCAGATCATCGCCTACAACAACGATTTCCGGCTGATGACGCTGACCATCGTGCCACCCATGCTGCTGCTCATGGTGATGCGCCGCCATGCCCGCCCCGAAGCAATGGCCATGGGAGACGATTGACCCCGGGGCACCGGCTACACGGCGGGATCAATCACCCCTTCGTCCCTTGGCTGTCGTCATCACCGCATCGACGATCGCGTGGTATCCGGTGCAGCGGCAGTAATTCCCGGACAAATGCTCGCGTATCGTGTCCCGATCCGGATCTGGATTCCGCAGCAGCAGGTCCTGCGCCGCGATCAACATGCCGGGCGTACAGAATCCGCATTGCAGAGCGTTCCGTTCGTGAAACGCCTGCTGCAGGTCGGCGATCTCACCACTGTCGGACAATCCCTCGATCGTTTGGACATCACAGCCGTCCGCCTGCACCGCCAGCACCAGGCATGCTCGCGCCAGGTTGCCATCGATCCGCACCGTGCACGCGCCACAAACCCCGTGCTCGCAGCCGAGATGCGTACCGGTCAGCGACAGATGCTCCCGCAGGAAGTCGCCCAGGTGAACCCGCGGTTCGACCTCGGTCCGGATCGTTTCCCCATTCACCGTCAGCGCGATTTTCACGTCCGGCCACCAAACGCCACCAGCGCCCGGTCGCGCAGCACGTTGGCAAGGTGCCGCCGCATCGCCCCCGTCGCTTGCAAGTCGCTCGGTGGATCAAGGTCCAGCGCGGCGGTCGATTGCCGCAGCACCGGCCGGTCGGCCACCGAGAAAAACGCCAGCCGCGTCCCCGATGCGGCCAAGCCGACAATCGCGTAGTCGCCGCTGCGCCGAGCGATCTCTTGGAAAAACCAGGCAGGGGCGGGCAGGGGGATTTCGACGGCAGTCAGCATCTCATCGGGCAGTAGTACGGTCTGGAACAGGCCAACGAAGAAGTCCTCGGCCGCGACATGCCGTGTACCGCTCGGCGATGTCACCTCGATCACCGCGCTCAGCGCCAGCATGCACGCAGGTAATTCCGAGGCCGGGTCGGCATGCGCGAGGTTGCCACCGATCGTGCCGCGCGCCCTGATGGCGGGGTGGGCAACGTGCCGCAGCGCCTCGGTCAGCAACGGCACATGATTGGCGATCATCGCGTCTCGCAAAGCGGTTTCATGCCGGACCAGTGCGCCGATCCGCAGCTTGCCGTCCCGCACCTCGATCCCGTCCAGACCATGGACGCGGCCGATATCGATCAGGACAGACGGTGAGGCGAGCCGCAGGTTCATCGCCGGCAGCAGACTCTGGCCGCCGGCGAGCAGCCGCGCGTCCGGCCCATGCTGGACCAGCGCGGCACAGGCTTCGGCGACCGTGGCAACCTTGATGTAATCGAATGCCGGCGCTTTCATCCCGTTTCCCTGTTGGCCGCTTGCCCGATACGCCGGTCTTGGCTAGAGCGGGATCGCCCGAGGCCAAAGGCCAGAAGGCGCAAGTCACGCGATAAACGCAACTTAAAGGGCACCCGCCGGCAAATAACAACGCGGCCGGCAACGGTGGCTGGAAACGGAAGGCACCGCAATGGCCGGTACGGTTGGCATGATCGGTCTCGGCATCATGGGCGGGGCTATATCCAAAAATCTGCTCGAACGCGGCTGGAGCGTTTTCGGCACCGATATCGATCCTGCAAAACAAGCCAGCCTGACTGACGCCGGAGGCACCGCATGCCCAGACATCGCGTCGGTCTGCGCCGCGGCGCCCGTGATCCTGACCAGCCTGCCATCGCCGTACGCGCTCGCCGCCGTGGCCAGAGCCATCGCCGCCACGCCGGCCCCGCGCATCGTGGTCGAGACCAGCACCATGGCGCTGGCCGACAAACTCGCCGCGCACGACGTGCTCGCAGCGGCGGGGCACACTGCGCTCGATTGCACGCTCAGCGGCACCGGCGCCCAGGCAGCCAACCGAGATCTGGTGATCTACGCGAGCGGCGACACCGCCGCCATTGCCGCGCAGACGCCCCTGTTCGCGGACTTCGCCCGCGCGGCACACGACATCGGCACCTTCGGCAACGGCACGCGGATGAAATTCGTCGCCAATCTGCTGGTCGCCATCCACAACATCGCGGCGGCCGAGGCGATGCTACTGGCGAACGCCGCCGGCCTCGATCCTGATCTTGTGGTGCAACTTGCCGGGGCAGGGGCCGGTGCATCGCGGATGTTCGACATGCGCGCACCGATGATGGCCGCTCGAACGTACACTCCGGCGACGATGCGGGTTTCCACCTGGCAGAAGGACATGGCGATCATCGGCGCCTTCGCGCGCGATCTGGATCTGACGCTGCCGTTGTTCGAAGCCAGTGCGCCGATCTACACGGCGGCGATGGAAGCGGGTTTGGGCGACCAGGACACCGCCGCCGTTTTCGCAGTGTTGGAGACAGGCCACCCGAGAACCTGACGCCCTCGACCGCTGAGCGTCATTTTCGCCAAGGCGATCCCGATGGATATGCGCGCCGCTGGCGATCAATGGACACGGCGCTGCCCGATGATGCTGCGATCCAGGCGCTGAGTGTGACAGTCCGACGTCGAACCCACATCGGACGATCGCGCCCGGGCAACGAGGTCCGCCGCATCGGACCGATCGACCTGGACCGGATTTGACCCGAAGCTCTGCGTCGGGCCGGTGAGGCAGGTACGGCTCAAGGTACTGGCGATCGTGGCCAACAGCAGCTTCAGTTCGATCGGTTTCGTCACATAGCCGTCCATGCCGGCGGCCAGGCTGGCCTCGATATCTTCAGGCAGTGCATTTGCGGTGACGGCCAGGATCGGCACCCGGCCTGCCGGTCCCGGCATCGAGCGGATATGCCGGGCCACCGTATTTCCGTCCATTCCCGGCATCGACTGATCCATCAGCACGATATCCGGCGGCGGCGGACAGGCCATCGCCGCCAGCGCGGCGGGTCCGTCCTCGGCCTCTTCCACCACATGACCCGCATGCAGCAGCAATGCACGCGCCGTCATGCGGTTGAGCGCGACATCGTCCACCACCAGGATACGCAAGCCGGGTGGCGGCAACGACGGTTGGGCCACCGGCGGGACGATGGCGGGCGCCACGGCGGGCATTGGCAGGGCAAGGATGAAGCGGCTGCCTGTCCCGCCTTTCCCGTCCGCATGGGACAATTCGCCGCCCATAGCGTCCGCCAACACCGCGCTGATCGCCAACCCCAGGCCGCTTCCACCCGACGCGCCGTGTCCGGATCCCTGCACATAGGCTTGGAACAGATGCGGCCGCAGCGACTCGGGAATGCCTGGGCCGGTATCGGTGACCGTCATGCTGACCGTCTCGCGCACGCCGCATGTGGCCTCCAATGTCACATTGCCGCCGGCGGGCGTGAATTTCAGCGCGTTGTTCAGGAGGTTGAGCAGAATTTGCCGAAGCCGCATGGCATCGATCAGTACCGTTTCCGGCAATCCGGGTGCCGTCCGCAGCGTCAGTCCGATACTCTTTGACCTGGCGTCGTCCTGCACGAACACCAGCGTATCAGTCAGGAAAGCCGCCAGGTCAGTGGGTTGCGGCACTAGTACCAACTTGCCGGCTTCAATCCGTGATAGATCCAGGACTTCATTGAGGATCGCCAGCAGGTGCCGGCCGGCCTGCTCCAGCGTGGCGGCCTGCTTGCGCTGACGCTCACCCTGCTCGGGGTCGTTCGCCAGCACCTGCGCGAGGCCCAGGACGCCGTTCAGCGGCGTGCGAAGTTCGTGGCTCATCCGCGCCAGGAAGCGGGTCTTCTGCTCGCTGGCCTCCGTGGCGATATCGCGCGCGGCGGCGAGGGCGGTGGTCGATCGCAGTTCCGCCTGTTCCTTGGTGAGGGCAACGAGCAGGATGCTGGCGCCGGCCATGAGAACGACGCCAAGGCTGACCAGCAGCCCGAACCACAACGACGTCGGCAGGCCCACGGCGTTCTCTTTAAGGGGAAAGAAGATGGCGAGTGGACCACAGCTTCCGAAGATTGCCGCGACGGTGACCATCAGCACCAGGACGATGGGGCGGGAAGGCAAGGGCGACCGCGATTGACCGCGGCGGAATTCCACAGCGGTGGCCACAATATAGACGGCCACGATCAACCCGAGCAGTGTTACGCGCGCCTGAAGGCTGTTGACGAAGCCTGGCACCTGGCAGGCAAGCAGCCACACCGCCACACCTGCCATGACAGACACCGGCCTGGCACGCAAACCTTCGAATTGCCGGGCCCCCGCCCATGTCAGCCCGTAACCCAGGCAAACAAGACCGTTCGCCACATCGAGCGAACCCCATGTCGGAATGTGCCCGCGTGACGCCAGCAGCGGCAGTGCGAAACCGCCAATCAAACGCCCCGCCCCCCAACTTGCCAGGGCCGGCTGGCCGCGATCACGCCGCCACAGCCAGATCAGCAGCCCACCGAGGCAGATGGATTGCAGCATGGTGAACGCGAAGAGCGTCGGAAGGTGGATGGCAAGCATTCTGGCACACGGCCCATGAGGACGATCACGACGTCTGGCCCCAGTGAATGTACCACATGATCTGTCAAAATCATTACACCGAGATGGGGCATGCGCGGGATGGCTGCCAAGCGGTTCGGGCACGCCGGCGCTTCGGATCGTCGAACCTCGCCGTTGGCAGAGCGGCCGCTTCGTGGCTTGCGGCATCATGCCGGTCCAGGGTATTTCGCGCTCGTTGCGCAAAGCCGGGTCGATCCTCCCGGTGTGACATCGGCCGGCGATAGGATCAGCCGGTCCGGGGACGCATGGCCGAAAGTCGATCGAGGTATAGACGGTGCTGTTGGCTCACGCGCGCTCAAGGATTCGACCTCTCCTCGCCGTCGCCGCCTTCGCGCTGGCAACACCGGCGGTCGCGCAAACCGGCGCCCCGACTCCGGGAGGTCTGGCGCCGCCGGATATCAGATCCGACGCCGCGCTGGATGCCGCTTTGGCCGTACTCGATCGGTCCGCGAACACTGTCGTCGCGGAGGTCGGACCGCACACGATCACCTGGGGCGACGTCGCCGACGCAATTCGCGCCTTGCCGCCGATCGTCGGCAACCTGCCGTTTCCAGAGGTGTACCAGCGAACCGCGGTGCAACTCGTTGAGCAGGAAGCCTTGGTACTGCGCGGCGAACGCGCCGGGCTGGAGAAGGACCCGGCTGTACGGCGGCGGATGCAGAATGCCGCCGACCAGGCCATGGCAACCGAGGTCCTGCGCCGTTCGCTCGCCCCCAATCTCACCGACAAGGCCCTGCTTGAAACATACAAGGCCCTGGTCGCCAACAAGCCCGCCCCCGAGGAAGTGGATGCAAGGCTGATCATGGTGGACTCGCGCGAACAGGCCGACACCCTGATCCAGCGGCTACAGGGCGGTGCGGATTTCAGTGCCCTGGCGCGGGATTACAGCAAGGACGGCACCGCCGCGAACGGTGGGGAACTCGGATACGTCAGGCTTGATATGCTCGCCCCGGAGATCGGTTCGGTGATGTTCGCGCTCGCGCCAGGCCAGACCACGGCCTATCCGATCAGAAGTCACAACGCCTGGTTCATCGTGCGCGTCGAGGGACGCCGTGAGCCGCCCGCCCCCGATTTTGCGTCGGCGCGGGATGCGCTGGAACAAGACATCATTCATGCCGGCGCACCGGAACTGATGCGCGAGGCGGTCAAGGACGCGCCCGTGACCTACTATGGCCAGACTGGCAAGAAGGCGACCGGCAAGAAGGCGACCGATAAGACGCCGTAGAGTATGATCGCGCGGAAAGGCCGCCGCTTCGGCGCAGGCCTGGCACCAGCCCGGAGACGTCCCATGAACAACGAATTCACCTTCCTGATGTTGCCGCCGCAGACCGCGCTGACCCGCCAATGGGCAGCTCGGCTGGCGCATGCCGTCCCCGGCATGAAACTGGTGCTCGCCGAAGACGCCGACACCGCCGCCGCGGCCATAACGACCGCGGATGCCGCGTTCGGTACGCTGCCATCAGCGCTTCTCGCGAAGGCTCAGCGGCTGCGCTGGCTGCAGGCACCGCAGGCTGCACCTCCCGCCGGCTACTACTACCCTGAACTGATCGCGCATTCCTTGGCGGTGACCAATTTCCGGGAAATCTACAACGACCACATCAGCGCCCACATCATGGCCTTCGTTCTGGCCTTCGCCCGGGGGCTGCACGTCTTCATCCCCCAGCAGTTGCGCCGCGTTTGGGCGAAGCCGCCCGAGGATCATGGCGTGGTTCCGCTGCCCGGCTCAACCGCGTTGATCGTCGGTCTTGGTGGGATCGGCGCCGAGACCGCCCGCCTGCTGGCAGCGTTCGGCGTGCAGGTCCTGGCCGTGGACGCCCGCCGCACCGATCAGCCGGACGACGTCGCGGAACTACACAGACCCGACGCACTGGACTCCCTGCTTCCCCGGGCTGACTTCGTCATTCTGACGGTGCCCCACACGCCCGCGACCGAGGGCTTCTTCAATCGCTCGAAATTCCGGCTGATGAAACCCAGCGCGTTCTTCATCAACATCGGGCGCGGGATGACGACGAAGCTGGACGATCTTGTCGCCGCGTTGCAGGCAAAGGAGATCGCCGGCGCCGCGCTGGATGTGTATGAGCAGGAACCGCTGCCGGCGGAACATCCGCTCTGGGGCATGCCGAACGTGCTGCTCACGCCGCACATGGCCGGATACGGCCCGCACCTGAACGAGCGGCGGTTTCAGATCATCGAGGACAACTGCCGGGCGTTCGCCGAGGGGCGGCCACTGCGCAACGTGGTCGACAAGGCAACCTGGTTTTAGCGTGACCGCCTGACGCCCAAGGCCTACGCCGGCTCCACGGTAAAGCCGGCGTCGCGTATTGCCTCGGCGACCGCGTCGTTGTCGGCGGTGGTTTCGACACGCACCAGCTTGGTCGTCAGGTCGGCCTGCAAGGTCGCGTGTTCGTCGAGGTCTCTCACCGCGCCGGTGAGCGAACGAATGCAGCCATCGCAATGGATATCGGGAATTCGGAATTGCGTCATGAATCAGAGACCTGCCTACGGGACAAAGCCCGGCCGCTCTCCTCGCCTCATGGCCGGCCGTCAGCCGGGAAGCAGCAAAACCATGACACGATGGAGAAAAGTCGGTGCCCAGTCCTCAGTCGTTGAAAATCGCCACGGCTCGGGTCCAGCCCGCCGAGGCGCGATGCACTTTCACCGGGAAACACACGATGTCGAACCCGGTCGCCGGTAACTGGGCAAGGTTCCCCAACTTTTCCATCTGAAAATAGCCGATCTCCCGCCCGGCGCGGTGGCCTTCCCAGATCAGGCTCACATCCCCGGTCGCCTTCACCTTCTCGCGGGTGAAGGAGAACGGGGCGTCCCAGCTCCACGCATCCGTCCCGACCACCCGCACTCCGCGTTCGGTCAGCCACATGGTCGCAGCCTTGCCCATCCCGCATCCGGTATCGACGAAATCGTCCTCGCCATAACGAGCACCCGCGGCGGTATTGACGACAACGATCTCCAGCGGCCGCAATTCATGCCCGATCCGCTTCAGTTCCGCTTCGACATCACTGGGAGTCGCCACGTAGCCGTCCGGCAGGTGCCGGAAATCCAGCTTCACGCCGGGCTGAAAACACCAGTCCAGCGGCACGTCGTCGATCCGCCAGGACGGTTCCCCACCCGGCTTCAACGCATGGTTCATGCTGGAGAAGAAGTGGTACGGTGCATCCATATGCGTGCCGTTATGGGTGCTGATTGTCGCCACCTCGACCGCCGCATATTCGCCGTCCGGAAGCTGATCGACACGGACCCCCATGTACTCCGCCATCGCTGGGGCGGTGTCATGGTGGTCCTTGTACTCGATCTTCGGCAGCATATGCGGCGGATCGCTGGCAATCCCCGCCTTCAGTGGCGAGGAGATATCGACGATCCGCCGAGGCATTACTCCGCCGCCTTCATCAGCTTGGTCGGATCGGCGCCGACACGGCCGCTTTCTCCCGGTGCGGCCTTGGCAAGACGGAAATCGTAATGCACCGCGCGCAACCCGGGAATCGGTGACCCCGGATCGTCCTTTGCCTCGACCACCAATGCTTGCGACACGCCGAACACGGTGTCCGAGTCGATGTTTTCATCGTCGCCGAAATACAATGCGGTCACCAGCTCGCGGTAGCCATCCGCCCCAATCAGGCAGTGGATATGCGACGGGCGGAAGCCGTGGCGGTTTTGCAGATGCACCATCGCGCCAACCGGCCCGTCCATCGGGATCGAGTAGCCCAGCGGCCGGACAGTGCGGAAGTGGTAGTGGCCGTTCGCATCGGTGCGGAAATTGCCGCGCATGTCCATGCTCTCGCCGTTGCGCTCCTGCATGTCATACAGCCCGCGCTCACTGGTCTGCCAAATCTGGATCAGCGCGCCGGCCAGCGGGGAGCCGTCATTGTCGGTGACCCGGCCATAGAC
>DATAZJ010000191.1:0-13117 GCA_036272115.1 Rhodopila sp.
TTCGGGATCGACGGCAGCTTGGCGACGTCGCGATCCACTTTCTTCGATTTGCTCGGCATAATACGCTCCTTGACGTTGGTTATGCCTCGCACACAAAATTACGGACAGGCTCTCCTGACGTAGCGAATCCCACCTTGACATCCCCCACCCTTCGCCCGATGCCGCATCCGCCACCAACCCTCACAACGGCGCGAGCGACTCGCATGCGAATCCCCCCACCCCGCGCCCAGGCGCCGACCCGGTGACCCCAAGCCGCCGCCCGCGATGGCCCATGATCGCCGCCCTCGCGGCCGCCCTCGCGCTATCCGTCACCGCCATCACCCTCCTGCACCAAAAGGCACCAGCCCCACCGCCGCCCGCCGCACCGGCCGCCCACCCGGCCCCAATCCAGATCCCCACCCAAACCGCCACGATCGCCCAGATTGACGCCCACAGGGGCACCACCCCCACCCTCTTCCACCTCCAGGAAGACCCAGCCGTCCTCGTCCTCGACTTCCCCAAGCTCCACGACCAGGCCCAGATGCTCAACCGCGTCGCCGCCCTGATCGAGAAAGCCGACATGCCCCGAGACCGGGTCGTCACCGAAGCCGAACTCGACGCCCATATCAAAGCCACCGGCGGCGACCCCGACGCCTACTACTACGGCCACGACTATCGCGCCGCCGACCTCGCCCGCTTCTTCCAACAGGCCGCCGCCCAAAAGCGACCCCTCAACCCCCAGGAAACCTGGCTGCGCAACACCCTGGCCGGCCAGGGCTGGCTCAAGCCCGACGCCGTCGGCGCGCTGATCTCCATCCCCGGCGTCACCGCGGTCATCGACGCCGCCTCCCGCACCACCATCTTCCGCCACGAACTCTCGCACGCCGTCTACTTCACCGACCCCGCCTACGTCGCCCTGACGCAACATTTCTGGAACGACATGCTGACCGACACCGAACGGGCCGCGATGCGGGCCTTCCTCGCCAAGGACGGCTACGACACCAAGGATGAAGACCTGATGGCCAACGAAGGCCAGGCCTACCTGATCAACACCCGAGACCCACGCTACTTCATGCCGGCAATGGTCGGCATCGGCCCAACCCGGGAAGCCATCCTGCGCGGCACTTTCGTCGATGCCATCCCCGAACCCTGGCTCCGCGCCAGCGCCCTCGCCGTCGCCCCGATCGCTGCCACCGCCGAACCGAAACTCACCGCCGAGCCGTCGTCAGAACCAGCGCATCCGCCGCCACATGTCCCCCTGCCTGGCGAAGGGCGGCCATGGCTGCCGCCAATTCATTGACGAATTTGCCTCCGTCCTCCTGCACCGGCCGCCGCGCCCTGAACAGCGGCTTCGAGGACACAATGGCAAACACGATGTCCGTCCCATAAGGCGGACTGACCCGACCGACCAGATTGTCGCCGCCCCGCCCCAGCCCGACCATCGCCCCGGCCTGGTGCCGAGGCGGCGCACCAAGGTTCGCCTCCATCAGATGGCTCACCTGACCGTCGCTGCTCAGGTCGTCCAGCCGCACCTCGCCCTCGAAGTCCGGCATGTTCAGCCGCAGCCTGATTTCGTCCCCCGTCAGCAGCGTCCGTCCACCGCCAACGATCAACAACCGCGCCCCGCTGTCGCCCGCATTGGCCCGCACCAGTTCCGCCAGCCGGCACGACAGGTCGGTCGGCGGAAACGTCTCCACCGCGACATTGACCGACGACGGCGACACCTGAGCAACGATCGCATTCAGCGCATCCTGTGACGCACCCGACCCGATAATCCCCTGGAACGACGTAACCCCCGACGTCCCCTGGGTCAGCACCGTCACCGTCGAGCACGGCAGCGCCGCAACCTGCGCCACCACCGACAATCCGGGCACCGCCGGCGCCGACACCACGGGCGCCACGACAGGCGCCACCACCGGAGGACCCGCCTTGCCAAACCACAGCCAGGCCCCCACACCGGCGGCCAGCACGATGGCCGCGCCGACACCGCCCAACACCAGCCGCCCCGATCCCCCGCCGCCCTTCCGCCGCACCGGAACATCCGCCAGCGGCATCGCCGACTGGATCGCCAGCGCGAACGCCTGAGCGCTGGGAAACCGCTCCCCCGGCACCTTGCGCAGCGCCCGCTGCAACACCTGGTCGAACGCGGTCGGCAAACCCGGCACCCGCCGAGACGGCGGCTCAAACGTATCGTTCACCACCGCCTGGCCGATCGTCGCCATCGTATTGCCGGTAAACGGCCGAGACCCCGTCAGCATCTCATAGAACAACACGCCGCAAGACCAGATATCGGAATGGAAATCCACCGGATCGCGCGCGGTGAACTGTTCGGGAGACATATACGGCGGCGTGCCCATCACCGTCCCGACAATCGTCAGTTCGCTGTTCTCGATACGGGCAATCCCGAAATCCGCCAGCTTCACCCCGCCATCCGCCGGCAGCATGATGTTGCTCGGCTTGATATCCCGATGCACGACCGACAGCCGGTGGCAATTGTCCAACGCGACCAGCACGCCGCGCATGATCTCCCCGGCTCGGGCCAGCGGCATCCGCTCCGGACGGTCCAGCAACGCTTTCAACGTTTCGCCGTCGACGAATTCCATCACGATGTAGGCCTCGCCGTCGACCTCACCGTAATCGTAGACCTGCACCACCCCGGCATGCGACAGCCGGCCGGCCACCTGCGCCTCCTGCCGGAACCGGGTCAGCAACTCCTCGATTTCCGGGGCATCCATATCGCCGGGACGCACGACCTTGATGGCGACCCGCCGCGTCAGCGATGTGTCCCAGGCTTCCCACACCGTGCCGGCCGCACCGCGTCCGATCGGTTGACGAAGCTCATACCGGCCCAGCCTTTTGTCCACCTATGCTCTCTTTCCGATCCCGTACAATATTATACACTGCTGGCAACGAGACGCGAAGATACAGACCGGAATCAAATCGCCAGCGAGCCGCCAACCCCTAAGCGACGCTCGGGATTTGTCACGGCGAAGGAACATGATGCTCGAAGCCAGACTGACGATCGAAGGCAATCCGCGCCCCGTGCCCCTCGCCGGCCCCGGCCCCTGGCAGGTCGGCCGAGCCGACGACGCCGACATCGCCTTCCCCGACGATCGCTCCTGCTCCCGCGAACAGGCCCGCATCCTCCGCACCGGCGACGGCTTCGCCATCCAGCATTTGTCCCGCGGCACCCCCACCGCGCTCGACGGCGAACCTATCACCGGCACCGCCCCCCTGCTGGACGGCGTTCGGATCACCTTCGGCGTCCAGCGCCTGCTGTTCACCCTGATCGAGGCCGACTTCACCGAGGCCACAACGATCGGCCGCGCCCCCCCCATCGTCGCCACCCCCGATCGCCTGTCGCTGGATCGCAGCCTGACGGTCGGACGCCAGGACTACCCTGGACAGATCGCCTACGACCATCCGGCCGTATCGCGGCGCCATGCCGCGTTCGACGTCGCCAACGGCTCCGTCACCGTCCGCGACCTCGGCAGCACCAACGGCACCTTCGTCAACGGCACCCGCATCGACCGCCCGCGCCCCCTCACCCCAGGCGACCGGGTCGATATCGGACCGTTCCAGCTCACCTTCGACGGCTCCGCCCTGATCAGCGCCTCCCGCGCCGGCAACGCCGAACTGACGGTCAGCGGCGTCGATTTCGACGTGCGCATGGCCCATGCCGGCCGCGACCCCGTCCGCATCCTGCACGGCGCCACATTCGATATCAAACCACGCGAATTCGTCTGCATCATGGGCGCCAGCGGATCCGGCAAATCCACCCTGATGAACATCCTCGCCGGCCGAGCCCTGCCCACCGCCGGCACCGTCAAGCTGAACGGCACCAACCTGCACCAGTCCTTCGACGCCCTGAAGCAGGACATCGCCTTCGTGCCGCAGCAGGACGTTCTGCATGAGCAACTGACGCTGCGCCAGGCGCTCGACTACGCCGCCCAACTGCGCCTGCCCCGCGACACATCCCGAACCCAACGCCAGTCCATCGTCGAAACGGCCGCCCGCGGCGTCGACCTGTCGGACCGGCTGGACACCAAAATCGCCCTGCTCAGCGGCGGCCAGAAGAAACGCGCCAGCCTGGCCAGCGAAATCCTCAACCGCCCGTCCTTGCTGTTCCTCGACGAAGTCACCAGCGGCCTCGACGAAAGCACCGACTGGGAAATCATGCGCCTGCTGCGCCGCCTGGCCGACGAAGGCATGACCATCGTCGCCGTCACCCACACCCTGGCCAATGTCGAGGCCTTCTGCCACAAAGTCGTCTGCATGGGCCGCGGCGGCCACACCACCTTCGTCGGCGCCCCCGATGCCGCCCTGGCGTTCTTCGGCGTGCAGCGCCTGGGTGAGATCTTCAACCGTATCGAGGAAGACGGCGCCCGGTCATGGCGCGCCCGCTATGAAGACACCGGCCTGACAACGATCATCGATCCGGGCACAGTACGACACGCCGCACCGATTCCACCCCAGGTTCACCGCCAGAAACAAAGCCCACTGCGCACAGCCCACCTCGTCGCGCGCCAGTTCGCCATCCTGACCCATCGCAACACCAGGCTGCTGCTGGCGGACCGGCGCACCCTGATCATGGCCGCGGCGCAAAGCAGCCTGATCGGCGGCCTGATGGGCTACGCCTTCGGCACCTTCGGCACCGGCCCCGAGGCCATCACCGGCAGAAACGCCCTGCTGTTCCTCCTCGGTTTGACATCGATATGGCTGGGCTGCAACGGCGCCTCCAAGGACATCGTCGGCGAACTTGTGATCTACAAGCGGGAACGCGACATCAACCTGTCCACCGCCGCCTTCGTCGCATCAAAGTATAGTGTCACCGGAACGTTCACCATCCTGCAACTGGCCGTGGTGTTCGTCCTGACCGCCCTGCTCGCCGAACGCATCCCCGGCCGCCCCCTGCCGCAATTCGGCATCCTGATGGCCGGCGGCCTGGCAGGATCGGCCATCGGCCTGGTGATCTCGGCGTTCTCCAACACAAGAGACCAGGCGACCACCATCGTTCCGCTCGCGCTGGTGCCGCAAATCATCCTCGCCGGCATCCTGGTGCCGCACCTTCCTGCCCCGGCAACCCTGTTCGCCAAGATCGCCGTCTCCAGCTTCTGGCTGACCGAGGCGATGAAATCCGTCTACATCGCCGCCGACGGTCCCATCCGCGTGCTCAGCGCCAAGACCGGACAGTTGACCAACATGACCGCCGAACCCACCGCCACCGGAGTCCTCATCGTCCTCGCCCACGCCGCGGCCTTCCTGCTGATCACCTACCTCGCCGCCCTGCTGCGCCACGGCACCCGCAAGCGACGCGCCTGACCCGGCGGCGGCCGGCACAGGATATCGACGGACATCCACCCTGGATTTTTTCCTTTTGGAATGCCAATGATCGCCGAGGCGCCGGGTCCGCCGGCCGCATGTGTCAATGCCGGACGGAATCTGGTAAAACAGCCGGCCTGAGATCGCCGGGAGCAAACGACATGAACACAATTTCCCCAGCCCGCATCGGCATCGACGTCGGCCGCAAGCTTCCCCTGGAAGACGCCATCGCCTGGGCCGCCACCAACGACGTCGGCATCATCGACATCCAGCTCGACACCGGCGCCAACGTCATGACCAGCTTCGACCAACCCCGAGCCCATGCCATCCGCCGGTCCTGCGACCACCACGACATCAGCCTCGGCCTGCACACCCTGTCCGCCGTCAACGTCGCCGAATACGCCCCCCTGGTCGCCGACGCCGTGGACGCCTACCTCCTGGCCTACATCAACGCCGCCGTCCTGCTCGGTGCCGAGTGGATCGTCGTCCACGCCGGCTTTCATTTCTCCGCCGATATCCCCCAGCGCATGCAGGCCGGCCTGGATCGCCTGCGCCGCGTCTCCGACTACGCGGAGAAAAAATCCGTCCAGCTTCTGCTGGAAAACCTCAACAAGGAACCACCCGACGCCGAAGTCCATTACTTGGCCCATACAAGTGAGGAATGGCGGTGGTTCTACGACAAACTCGATTCCCCTGCGCTGCTGCTATCCTTCACCGCCAACCACGCCCATCTGGTGCCCGAAGGCGTGCAGGGCTTCCTCGCCACCACCCCGCTGCCCCGTGTCCGGGAAATCCGCCTCGCCGACTGCTTTCGCAACGGCAAGGAGGAACACCTGATTCCCGGCCAGGGCGACTTCGATTTCCCCGGACTGTTCAAGGCACTCGAAGAAAAAGGCTACACCGGTCACTACATGAACGCGTTCGGTTCCCTCGACGACATGCTGCACGCCCGCGCGGCATTTGCCGCGACCGCGATAGGCTGACACACTCCCCGCGTCCAGGAGAACAAGGGGAAAAACAATGCCTCGCCTGTCGAAATGGCTGCCGGTTATCGCGGTCGCCGTTGCGCTGCCGATCGCCGCGATGGCCGATGTGGTGGTATCGTCCAACGACGGCCATTCCGTCATGAATGCCAAGAAGATCATCGTCGCGCCCAACCCGGCCGGTCCCGACACCATGACCATCATCGACGTCAAAACCTACCCGCCGAAGATCAAGGCGACATTCGATGCCCCCGGCAGCGTCGTCGGCCCGCCCGGCGCAGTCTGGATCAGCAAGGACGAAAGTTGGGGGATCGTTACATCCGCCACCAGGGCCGACGCCGCGGCGAAGTCCGGCGGCATCTCCCCCGACGATCGGGTGTCGGTGTTCGACCTGACCGCCAATCCCCCCAAGGTCACCCAGACCCTGACCGCCGGTGCGGGCGCCGCCCAGGTCCGTGTTTCCCCCGACGGCACCATGGCCCTGGTCGCCAACCGGACCGAGGGCACCGTCTCCGTCTTCACCGTCAAGGACAAGCAACTGACCGCCGCCGGCAAGGTGGACACAGGCAACCCCAAATCGCTGCCCAGCGCGGTGGTGTTCGTCGACGACGACAACGCCCTGCTGACCCGCGGCGGCGACAACATGGTCAGCGTCCTGCACATCGACGCCGGCAAGGTCACCATCGACCCCAGGCCGATCACCACCGGCCTCGCGCCCTACACCATGGACATCAACGCCGCCCACACGCTGGCCGCGGTCTCCAACATGGGCCGCGGCCAGGGCGATGAGGATTCCGTCAGCCTGATCGACCTGAAATCCAAGCCCTACCGCACCGTCGGCACCTTCGGCGTCCCCAGCGGGCCGGAGCCGATGAAGTTCTCCCCCGACGGTCGCTTCCTGGCGATCGGCGCCGAAAACGGCAGCACCAAGACCGCGGACACCCCATTCCACAGCGACCACGGTCTGCTCGGACTCTACGCCGTGGAAGGCCAAACGTTACGCAAGATCACCCAGGCAACGACCGGCCCATGGATCGAGGGCATCGCCTTCGCCCGAGACGGCAAGACCGTGCTGGTGCAAGGCATGCAGGACCGCAAGATCGAGATTTTCCGCTGGAACGGCAAAACCCTGACCCGAGGCAAAAGCCTGACGATCGACGGCGCCGGCCCAGAATCCTTCGGCACCGCCTGGCCGTAACGAAACAGCAACTTGCCGCTGCCCGGCACACCCTCGCCACCTTGCCCGAGGCGCGGAAGCAAGCGCCGCGGGCAAGAAACGATTACCACCAACCGCCGCCGCCACCACCCGTCACGGTGGCCGAAGGACCACCATCCACGCCTTCGTCGCGACCCACCACCACCCGTCATGGTGGCCGAAGGGCCACCATCCACGCCTTCGTCGCGACCCACCCCGACCGCGCATGAAGGCCCGTCGCTCGCAACGAAAACGGCGCCCTGTGTCCCTTCCGGCACATCCCCCCGGCCGGACCCGCGCCCAACCGGCATCTACACACCCGCCACCACAACCCCCAGCCGCTCCGCGACCCGCCGAGCCGTCCGCAGCCGCTGGTCGGAAATGCTTCGAACCGACAGCCTGGCTTTCTCCAGCACCGCCGGCGGCGCGGTCTCCGGCGTACCGGCGTCGAACGGCGGCTCCGGCGCATAGGCCATATAAAGCTGGATCCCCTGCGCGACCTCATCGCCGCGCAGATCGGCCGCGACCCGCAGCGCGCCATCGATCCCCGCCGTCACCCCGGCGGCAAACACGATGTTGCCATCGACGACAACCCGTTCGTTCACAGGAACGGCGCCAAAGAACGGCAACAGATCCATCGAAGCCCAATGCGTCGTCGCCCGGCGTCCCTTCAGCAGGCCCGCCGCGCCGCATATCAACGCGCCCGTGCAGACCGAGAATACACAAACCGCCCCCGCCGCCTGCTCCCGCACCCAGTCCAGCACGGTTTCATCCTCCATCAGCGCCTCCTGCCCAAACCCGCCAGGCACGTGCAGCACATCCAGCCGAGGCGCATCCGCCAGCGCCGCATCCGGCGTCAACCGCAAGCCGCGCACGTCGCGCACCGGCTCAGCGGTCTTGCCGTAGACGCGGTAAGTCGCATTCGGAATACGCGACAGCACCTCGAACGGCCCGGTCAAATCGATCTGATCCAGCCCCTCGAACAGCAACGAACCGATCTGCAAATGCGTGTCATGCGGAACCATAAGAAACCCTCCAAGTACCAGTAAGCAACAGTGCCAAGACAAACCGTTCACATAAAACAACAAAATCCGTCCGGAAAATTCCTCGATCACGATTCAACATCCGAACGACGACCGTGGAAGAATCGGAAAAGCACCTCCGCCCCGGCGCCGCCAACCGCCCGATCCTCCTTCCGCGAAACTCCGCGCCAACTCCGCGAAACTCCGCGTCTGATTGATGACTTTGCCCGGACGCACACCCACCGTAACCCCCAGGCACCCCCACGAACCGCCGCGCCAAGCCCCGCCTCGCCTCGCCAAGCCCCGCCTCGCCAAGCCAAGCCTCGCCCACAACTCCCCCGTGCATTTTGTTCTTGCTTTACCCCACACACTCTGATAAGAACAAAACACAAACGAGCCCCGGACCCGAACCCTATGCCGCCACCCCCGCCCTACAGCGCCTTCCGGGAACGCCTGATGACCTACCTGCTCCCCTACTTCCTCCCCCTCGCCAAGGACTTCGAGCAAGCGCGCCAGGAAGTGACCGAAACCCTCGACTCCTACGGCGCCCGCACAAGGGCGGAGTTGATCAACGCCATGCGCGTCATCGCCCTCAGCTTCACCTCGATGGAACTGCTGGCCGGCACCAAAGGCACCGACATGCCGCCCGAGATGCGACTGCAGTACATCCGCCACGCCAACAGCCTCGCCCGCACCTGCCAGCAGAACGAAAACGCCCTGGCCAAACGCCTCGCCGCCGACCCTCTCCCGCCGGAACTCGTGGCGGAACCCGTGGCCGAAACCGTGGCCGAACCCGCGCCCGAACCGGCCGAAGACATCTCCGAGGCCGAGGTCGAAGCCCTGATCCAGCGGACCCACGCCCAGATAATCGCCTACCGCAAATCCATTCCCGAACCGCCCGAACGCCAAATCAACGGCGCCATCCTGACGGCCGCATACAAAGCCCCCAGACCCGTCGCCCCCGCCTGACCACGGCATGCCAAGACATTGCCAGCGCCAGGCTTTGGCGGCAACGACATAGTCCCCACGATTTCCGCCAAAAAGCCTCAGCCTACCGGTTCTGCGCCGCCAGCCCCGTCCGAACCTGAAACCCCCAGCGCCGCTGCCCGGTCAGGAACGACACCCAGCCCAAAGCGGCCCCGCTATGCCGCAAAACCTGGAACGTGAACGGTTCGATCAGCGCCGCGACCACCGCCCAAACCAGGTTGGCCCGAGCCATCTCGCCCAGCCACCGCCGGTAAAGCAGCAGCGACCACAGGTAAAACGCCAGATCCAGGCCGATCTTCGCCGCGATCACCGCAGCCACCGGCGCCACCACCGCCGATTGCCGCGACACCAGCGCAACCAGCAGCAAAACGATGCTGGCCAGCCCATACAGCGGCTGCATCGTATCGAACGCCTTCACCGGCAGCATCCGGGTCCCCAGCCGGCCGTACCGCCCATTGCCCACCATGTGCCGGTACCAAAGTTGCGTCTGCAAAAACCCGCCGAACCAGCGCTGCCGCTGCCGCAGGAACGCCCCCAGCGTCGCCGGCGCATCCGTCCGCGCCCGCGCCCCCCCGATCACGTCGGTATGCCAAACCAACCCATGCGCCACGGCATAATCCCGCAGCCGATGCGTCAGCTCATAATCCTCGACCAGGCAATCCGGATCGAACCCGCCCACATCCAGCACCGCCTGCCGCCGATAAGCGGCAAACGCGCCCGAGATCAGCAGCAGCCCGTCCTGCCGCGACCACGCATACCGGGACAGGAAATTCCGCATATATTCATAGGTTTGAAACCACTGAAACAGCCGCCCGCTCAAATCCCGCCCGCAGATCGGAAACAGCACCCCCGTCGCCGCGGTCAGCGCCGGATCGGCGGCGAACGCAAGCCGCATCGCCGCCACCGCATCCGGTTCCAGGACCGTATCCGAATCCACCGTCACCACCAGCTCGGTCTCCACCCCCTCCATCGCCACGTTCAACGCCCGAGCCTTCCCGCCATGCGGCAGCCGCAGCCACCGCAGCGACGGATACCGTTCGGACGGCCCGCTCATCCGCCCCAGTTCAGGCTCGACCAAGCCATAATCCCGCATCAGCAGCGCCGCAGTGCCATCATTCGACCCGTCATCGGCGATCACCACCACATCGGGCGGCTGAGTCTGCCGCAACAACGCGGCGATGGTCACCGGCAACACCGCCGCCTCATTCCGAGCCGCCACGATCACGCCCAGACCAAGCCGCTGCCCCGGCTCCGCCACGGCGGGCCGCCGCAGCAACGGAAACGTCTGCGCGAACACGAACAGCAGCAGCAGCGTGTCGTACCCGACATAAGCCAGCCCGATAGACCAGGTGAAAACGTCACTCGCCCCGAAAACCCGAGCAAACAGCACGACCCACAGCAGCAGCACACCACCATGGATCAGCACCGCCCGCAGCGGCGTCGGCGGTGGAACATAACGTGGCGACACAGCATGGCGGCGGCTATCAAGGTCGGCGGTCAGGCCTGTCATACAAATGGTCACCGTTTCGTCGCGTCAGGAGTGCGGTTGCCCGCTTGCAAATGGGGCGGCGTGGCGAATATCAACCCGATGCCCTCAGAGAGCCCGGAACCACCGCACCGCTACACACGTGTCGCGGCCACCCTACACTGGCTGATCGCCGCCCTCATTGCGATCAATGTAACGCTCGGTTTCACCGCCGAGTCCTTCCCCGACGCCTGGGTCCGCCCAGCCATCGACCTGCACAAATCCGTCGGCCTCACGGTGCTCGGTCTGGTCCTGCTGCGCATACTATGGCGCCTGTCCCACAAGCCGCCGCCGCTGCCCGCGTCCTACCCAAGGCTGGAACGGATCGGCGCCCACGCTGCCCATATCGCGCTTTACGGCCTGATCCTGCTGCTGCCGATCTCCGGCTGGATGCACGATTCCGCGTTCAAGGACGCCGCGGCCCATCCGCTGAAGCTGTTCTGGATTATCCCCTGGTTCCGCATCGGCCCGCTTGCCCACCTGCCGCCCGCGACGAAGGAGGTCGTCCATGGCCAACTGTTCGCCCTGCATGTCTGGGCCGGCTACGCCCTTTACGCCCTGGTCGCGCTGCACATACTGGGTGCCCTGAAGCATCAGTTCATCGACCGGCATGCGGAGTTCCAGCGGATGCGCCTTGGCCCACGCTAATTCAACCGCGGGTCAGGCACCCGAGCCGCCACCAGCACGTCCACCGCTACCGCTCCCGCCTGCAGCAGCGCCGCCGTGCAGGCATTGGCTGTCGCCCCCGAGGTCATCACGTCATCGACCAGCAACACCGACCGCCCGGCGATCCGCTCCAGCCGAGACGGCCGCACGGCGAACGACCCGGCGACCTCGCGCGCCCGCTCCTCCGGCGATTTTTCGTCCAATGGCGCGGTCCGCCGGGTGCGCGCGAGGCCATCCGGAACCACCGGCCGGCCCGCCAGCCGTCCCACCGCATACGCCAGCACCGCCGCCTGGTTGTATCGGCGCTCGAACAGGCGCCGCCGATGCAGCGGCACCGGGACAAGGATTTCGGCCCTGGCCAGCAGCGCCGCGCCGGCGCGGGCCATCATCGGCGCCAGAATCCGCGACAATTCGATCCGGTCGCCATGCTTCAGCGGCAGGATCAGCCGCCTTGCCTGGTCGTCATAGCGCAACGCCGCCCTCGCCTGGCGGAACACCGGCCGATGCTCTCGGCAGCCCGGGCACAGCGCCTCCGGCCCGCCTTGTTCCATCGCGGCGAACGGCACGCCGCAGACGGCGCACTGCGGGGCGCTGACGAAATTGGTTCCGCCGAAGCAGGCCGGGCAAAGCTGCCCCTGCACCGACACGGGATTGTCGCACGCCGCGCAGCACGGCGGCAGCAGCAGGTCGAGCGCCCGCCGCCCGGCCTGCCGAGCCGTTCCGGCAATGCCTTGTTCAAGCCGCAGCGTCGATTTCCCCCTGGATACCGAACACGACCGAACCGTCACGCTCGATCTCATGCACCAGGTCGATTTCCCACGACAGATAGGCGTTCATGGCTTCCTCGACCCCCGAGTTCCGGTCGTACGGCCGCAGGTAGAAGTCGATGCAGGCCGCATCCGGCGGCGTCGTCCGGTCCTTCACCAACGGACGGCCGAAGGCATGCCAGGCGTCGGTGCCACCATCCAGCACATGCACCTCGGCGCCGGTCAGACCTTGCACCTCCGGCACCGCCAGCCGCGCCAGCATGCCGTCCGGCGAGGTGATCACGACATGCCTGGCCGACATCAGTTGCGGCTTCAGCGCATCCAGCCGCGCCCGCACGCCCCAGATCGCGCCGGGGATATGCCCGTCGCGGAAATCGACGCTGCGGCCCAGATCGAGCACCACCGTGCCTGCGCCACTGTCCAGCAACTGCACCAGCCCGCTGACGTCCAGCAGGTTCACCGCTGCGGCCAGTTCCGGGACCGGAACGGACGCGGCGCCGGTCGCGCTGATCGCATCAAGGCCGCCCTCGACCACGAAGACGTCCGGGTGGCCCATCTGCCGCAGCCACGCCGCGGCCATCCGAGCACGCACGCCGGTATCGTCCAGCAGCACGATGCGGGCGTTCTTCACCCCGATCCAGGTGTCGGTCGCCTGCACCAACTGCCCGCCC